>NZ_JBHWBP010000282.1:0-9958 GCF_042735575.1 Streptomyces sp. NPDC059564
GCAGTAGACGGGACGACCGGTACGACCGGTACGAAGAGGGCCCGGCGGAATGCATTCCGCCGGGCCCTCTTCGTATACGCCGGGTCAGAGCGCGTGCTGGAACTGCCGGTCCGGATTCCCCGCGAGGGTGTGCACGGTGACGAGCTGGGGTTCGATTCGCATGTACACGGGGTCGAACACGGCGCCGTCCACGAAATGCGGACCCGGACCGAAGAGTTCCAGTTCGGCGGTGGTCGGTTCGACGATCTGCGCGGTTCCGGTGAACTGCACCGACCACAGCCGCGGGTCCGGGGAATTGAAGTTGTCCGCCCCGTAGGAGACGACACTGCCGTTGCACGCCTGGTGATGGCCGAACCCGGCGTGCATTCTCAGCACGACCTTGCCGTCCACCACGATGTGGCGGGCGAGGGCGAGGAAGGGCAGCGCGCGCATGCTGGTGGCGACCCGGCCGTAGGGCACGCGGCGCAGCAGTTCGATGGCGTGGAGTTCCTCCGGTGACATGCAGCCACTGTCGCGCCCCGACGCGGCGTCGGGAAAGAGGATCACGCCCCGATGATCGGGGACGTTGGTCCCGAATGAAACGGCCCGTCCGGTGGCACCCGACGGCACCTGACGGCACCCGCCGGGTTCACCGGGTCGAGGAACGGTCGGGCCGGACCGGAGCTACGCCGGAGCCGTCAGCGCTTCTCGGCCTGGATGCGCGCCACGTAGGCGGCGGCCTGGGAGCGGCGCTCCATGCCCAGCTTCGACAGCAGGCTGGAGACGTAGTTCTTGATCGTCTTCTCGGCCAGGTGCAGCCGCTCGCCGATGACGCGGTTGGTCAGGCCCTCGCCGATCAGGTCGAGGATCTTGCGCTCCTGCTCGGTGAGGTTCGAGAGGCGGTCGTCGCCCTTGCCGTTCTTGCCGTCGCGCAGCCGCTCCAGCACCCGCGCGGTGGCCACCGGGTCCAGCAGCGACCTGCCCGCCGCGACGTCGCGTACGGCGCTGAGCAGCTCGTTTCCGCGGATCGCCTTCAGGACGTAGCCCGAGGCACCGGCCATGATCGCGTCGAACAGTGCTTCGTCATCGGCGAACGAGGTCAGCATCAGGCACTTGACGTCCTCGTCCTGGGAGCGCACCTCGCGGCAGACCTCGACCCCGCTGCCGTCCGGCAGCCGCACGTCGAGGACCGCCACGTCGGGGCGGGTGGCCGGGATGCGTACGAGTGCGTCCGCGGCGGTACCGGCCTCGCCGACGATCTCGATGTCCTCTTCGACCGACAAGAGCTCATAGACGCCCCGACGTACCACCTCGTGGTCGTCCAGGAGGAATACCTTGATTTTTCCGTCTTCGCGCACAAAGTCATCTTCACACACTCACCCCTTCCCTGCCGGAGTTACCCGGGATAACGTGCCGTTGTTCCGGCCCCCTGCAAGGCTGTGACCAGTCGTTGTTCCCGCGACTGCCGATTTACTTGGATATCCAAGCAAAATCGCAGGTCAAACGGGGTTTCGCAGTTATGCGACGCACTGGGTAACGTGCATTGCGCAGGGCACTCGCCGGGGCACCTGTCACGCCTGAATCCCGTACGTGCCGTGCACCCACCCCGTGCGCGGGTACGGATACAGGTGAGCCGCACTGGTCCCCGGAGAACCCGGGTGCCGGACCGACGGAGGAGCACACGTGACCGTGGAGAGCACTGCCGCGCGCAAGCCGCGACGCAGCAGCGGCACCAAGCGGGCGGCAGGCGCGGCGAGCGCCCGCAAGACCGCCGCTGCCACCGCACAGCCGCACGACGCCGAGCCTCAGCTCGTACAGCTGCTGACGCCCGAAGGTGAACGGGTCGAGGTCGGGGACAACCCCGACGTCGCGGAGTTCGCACCCTTCGTCGCGGACATCACCACCGAGGACCTGCGCGGTCTGTACCGCGACATGGTCCTGACCCGCCGCTTCGACGGTGAGGCGACCGCTCTGCAGCGCCAGGGCGAGCTGGGCCTGTGGGCCTCGCTGCTCGGCCAGGAGGCCGCGCAGATCGGCTCCGGCCGGGCGCTGCGGGACGACGACTACGTCTTCCCGACCTACCGGGAGCACGGCGTGGCCTGGTGCCGCGGGGTCGACCCGACGAACCTGCTCGGCATGTTCCGCGGCGTGAACCACGGCGGCTGGGACCCCACCGTCAACAACTTCCACCTCTACACGATCGTCATCGGCTCGCAGACGCTGCACGCGACCGGTTACGCGATGGGCGTGGCCAAGGACGGCGCGGACTCCGCGGTCATCGCCTACTTCGGCGACGGCGCGTCCAGCCAGGGCGACGTGGCCGAGGCCTTCACCTTCTCCGCGGTCTACAACTCGCCCGTGGTGTTCTTCTGCCAGAACAACCAGTGGGCCATCTCGGAGCCCACCGAGCGCCAGATGCGCGTACCGCTCTACCAGCGCGCCCAGGGCTTCGGCTTCCCGGGCGTCCGCGTCGACGGCAACGACGTCCTGGCCTGCCTCGCGGTCACCCGCTGGGCGCTGGAGCGGGCCCGCCGGGGCGAGGGTCCGACCCTGGTCGAGGCGTTCACGTACCGCATGGGCGCGCACACCACCTCCGACGACCCGACGAAGTACCGCCGGGACGAGGAGACGGCCGCCTGGGAGGCGAAGGACCCGATCCTGCGCCTGAAGGCCCACCTGCTGGCCTCCGGGGGCGCCGACGAGGCGTTCTTCGCGGAGCTGGAGGCGGAGAGCGAGGTCCTGGGCAAGCGGGTGCGCGAGGTCGTGCGCTCGATGCCCGACCCCGACACCATGGCGATCTTCGAGAACGTCTACGCGGACGGGCACGCGCTCGTCGACGAGGAGCGCGCCCAGTTCGCCGCCTACCTCGCGTCCTTCGAGGGTGGGGAGTGACCACCATGGCCACCGAGACCGCGACATTCAAAACCATGTCGATCGCGAAGGCGCTCAACGAGTCGCTGCGCAAGGCCCTGGAGACCGACCCCAAGGTCCTGATCATGGGCGAGGACGTCGGCAAGCTGGGCGGTGTCTTCCGCATCACCGACGGGCTGCAGAAGGACTTCGGCGAGGAGCGGGTCATCGACACCCCGCTCGCCGAGTCCGGCATCGTCGGCACCGCCATCGGCCTGGCCCTGCGCGGGTACCGGCCGGTCGTGGAGATCCAGTTCGACGGGTTCGTCTTCCCCGCGTACGACCAGATCGTCACGCAGCTCGCGAAGATGCACGCCCGCGCCCTCGGCAAGATCAAGATGCCGGTCGTCATCCGCATCCCGTACGCCGGCGGCATCGGCGCGGTCGAGCACCACTCCGAGTCCCCCGAGGCGCTCTTCGCGCACGTCCCGGGCCTCAAGGTGGTCTCGCCGTCGAACGCGGCCGACGCCTACTGGATGCTCCAGCAGGCGATCCTCAGCGACGACCCGGTGATCTTCTTCGAGCCGAAGCGCCGCTACTGGGACAAGGGCGAGGTCGACACCGAGGCCATCCCCGGCGAGCTGCACAAGGCGCGCGTCGCCAGGTCCGGCACGGACATCACCCTGGCGGCCTACGGCCCCATGGTGAAGGTCTGCCTGGAGGCGGCGGCCGCGGCGGCCGAGGAGGGCAAGTCGGTGGAGGTCGTCGACCTGCGCTCGATGTCCCCGGTCGACTTCGACGGGCTCCAGGAGTCGGTGGAGCGGACCCGCCGGCTCGTGGTCGTCCACGAGGCCCCGGTGTTCCTGGGCATGGGCTCGGAGATCGCCGCCCGCATCACGGAGCGGTGCTTCTTCCACCTGGAGGCGCCGGTGCTGCGCGTGGGCGGGTTCCACGCCCCGTACCCGCCGGCCCGCCTGGAGGACGAGTACCTGCCGGGCCTGGACAGGGTGCTCGACGCCGTCGACCGCTCGCTGGCGTACTGAGGAGCCACGTTCATGACCATCCGCGAATTCAAGATGCCCGACGTGGGCGAGGGCCTGACCGAGGCCGAGATCCTCAAGTGGTACGTCCAGCCGGGTGACACCGTCACCGACGGGCAGGTCGTCTGCGAGGTCGAGACCGCGAAGGCGGCCGTGGAGCTGCCGATCCCCTTCGACGGGGTGGTGCACGCGCTGCTCTTCGAGGAGGGCGTGACGGTCGACGTCGGCCAGGTCATCATCTCGGTCGAGACGGGTCCCTCCGGGGGTGACGCGGAGGAGGCCGTCGCGGCCGCCGCCGCACCCGCCGCTGCCGCCGCCCCGGCGGGCTCGGAGGCCGCCGAGGAGGCGGCGCCCGAGGCGCGTCAGCCCGTACTGGTCGGCTACGGGGTCTCCACGGCCTCCACCAAGCGCCGCCCGCGCAAGGCGGTCGAGGGCACGGCCGCGCGGAACGGCACCGCCGCTCCGGCTCCCGCCGTGGCCGCGCGGAACGGTACGGCCGCCCCGGCGGCTCCGGCCGTGGCCGCCGCTCCGGCTGCCGTCGCCGTTCCGGCCGCTCCCGCCGTCGCCGTTCCGGCGCAGCCGGGCGGGGAGCGGCCGCTGGCCAAGCCGCCCGTGCGCAAGCTCGCCAAGGACCTCGGCATCGACCTGGCCTCGGTGGTCCCCACCGGCGACGGCGGCGTCGTGACCCGCGAGGACGTGCACGCCGCCGCGGCGGCCGCGCTCGCCCCGCAGACGGTGGCTCCGGTCGCGGCGGCCCCGGCCGTAGCGGCTCCGGCCCCCGCGGTCCAGGCTCCGGCGGTCCAGGCCGCGGTGGTCCAGGCCCCGGCCGAGGCCTCCGCGCGGGAGACCCGCATCCCGGTCAAGGGCGTCCGCAAGGTCACCGCCCAGGCCATGGTGGCCTCCGCCTTCACCGCGCCCCACGTCACCGAGTTCATCACCCTCGACGTGACCCGCACGATGAAGCTGGTCCAGGAGCTCAAGGACGACCCGGACCTCGCGGGGCTCCGGATCAACCCGCTGCTCCTCATCGCCAAGGCCGTCCTGGTGGCGATCCGCCGCAACCCCGACGTCAACGCGTCGTGGGACGAGGCGGCCCAGGAGATCGTGCTCAAGCACTACGTCAACCTGGGCATCGCGGCCGCCACCCCGCGCGGGCTGATCGTGCCGAACATCAAGGACGCGCAGGCCAAGACGCTCGGTGAGCTGTCCACGGCCCTGTCCGAGCTGGTCGCCACGGCCCGCGACGGGAAGACCTCCCCGGCGGACATGCAGAACGGCACGATCACCATCACCAACGTCGGCGTCTTCGGCGTCGACACCGGTACGCCCATCCTGAACCCGGGCGAGTCCGCGATCCTCGCGGTCGGTGCGATCAAGCTCCAGCCGTGGGTCCACAAGGGCAAGGTCAAGGCCCGCCAGGTCACCACCCTCGCCCTGTCGTTCGACCACCGTCTCATCGACGGCGAGCTCGGCTCCCGCTTCCTGGCCGACATCGCGGCCGTACTGGAACACCCGCGCCGGCTGATCACCTGGTCGTAGCGGCTGCGCCGCAGGTTCCCAAGGGGCCGGTCCCACGCGCGCACGCGCGCGGGACCGGCCCCTTGAACATTGCCGGACCCTTGGGTTAAAGGCCTGTTCAGAGGGGTCGGGCCGTGTGATCATCGCCGGATGTTCTTCCGCGCTGCCGCCGCAGACCCCGCCGACCTCGACCGCGCCGTCGCCTACCCGGCCGACGGCCCCGTCGCCGCCCTGGACGCCGAGAAGATCCGCGAGGAGCTCGCTGCCGGTCAGTTCCGCCCCGAGTGGATCTGGTGCGCCGAGGACGAGGACGGCGAGCTGCTGGCCCGCGCCCTGTGGTGGGGCCGCGACGACAGCGAGCGGCCCCTCGCCCTCGACTGCCTCCAGGTCCGGGAGGGCGTCGCCGACCCGGCCGCCGTGGCCGCCGGGCTGCTGGAGGCCGGCCACGCCGCCTTCGGCAAGGCCCCCGGGTACAACATCTCCCTGCCGCGCGACTGGCGGGCCGACCCGGCGTTGACGGAGGCGGTGGTCTGGCGGCGGGAAGCCGCGTACAAGGCCGGTCTGACGCAGGAGATCGAGCGCCTGCGCTACGAGTGGACCCCCGCCGCCGGGACCGCCGCGCCCGGCGGGCGCCTCGTCTTCCGCGAGGGCACCGACGAGGAGTTCCTCGACGCCTTCGCCCGCCTCTCCCGGGGCAGCCTCGACCTGGCCACCCGGCACGAGCTGGCCACCGTCACGGAGGAGGAACTCGCCCGGGACGACTTCGAGTTCTACCTCGACTGCCCCGGCGAACGCTCCTGGTGGCGCCTGGCCCACCTGCCCGACGGCACCCTCGCCGGGATGGCCATCCCCTCCGCGACCCCCTACCACCGCAACGTCGGGTACCTCGGCGTCGTCCCCGAGCAGCGCGGCAAGGGCCTGATCGACGAGGTCCTCGGCGAGATCACCCGCTTCCACGCCGCCGCGGGCGCCGAGCGGATCACCGCGACCACCGACACCGTCAACCTCCCGATGGCCGCCGCCTTCGACCGGGCCGGGTACGAGGTCACCGAGATACGCCTCATCCTGGAGACCCCGGCGGGAGCCTGACGCGGTAACCTCCCGCCCGGGGAAAGGGGGGCCGGGGTGGCCATCACCGAGCTGGGCGTGTACTCCGTCGAAGAGGCCGACGCCGGCGGCGGGGTGTGCATCGTGCGCTGCCACGGCGGGGTCGCCTACCCCGGACAGGTCTACGCCGCAGGGGAGTCGAGGCTCGCGCTGCGGCAGCTGGAGGCCTACGGGCGGACCGTGGACTTCATCGACGGCGGGCTCACGGCGCGGGTCCACCTCGCGGGCCCCATGGTCGCGCTGCTCACCCGGGGCCAAGTGCTGGTTTCGGTGCCGACCGAGGGGCACACCCTGGGGGAGCTGGAGGACTGGCTGGCCACGGGGCCGCCCCTGCGGGACGAGCCCCGGCCGCGTGCCCTGCGGGCCCTGGCCCAGGCGCGGATGTTCGACGCGACGCTCGCGCCGGAGGTCCGGGTGCGCTGGGGCCGGGTGGCGATCGCCGCGACGCGCCGCCGGGCCGAGGCGGAGGGCATCCCCGCCCTGGAGGGGGCACCCGATCTGGCCTGGCTGCGCTGCTACCTGATCGGGACGCTGGGCCAGGCGCACGCGGAGGATCCGGCGGCGCTGTGCGCGGAGCTGCTGGCACTGATCGACCTGACCCCGGCGGAGGCGGCCGCGCAGGGCGCCGCCTGGCGGGAGCTTCCGCTGCCCCGGATCCTCCACCTGCGGCGGATCAAGAACCTGATCCGCCGCCTGGCCGACGTACGCCGCCACCTCGCGGCCGACGACCCCCTGGCGGAGGCCGTCGACGCCTGGACGGCGGTGCGTACGCGGCTTCCCTAGGCCTTGGTGGCGTTGCCGAGGACCTTGGACGGGGTGATGCGCACGACCACGCGTACCGCCCCGTCCGCGGCGTCCGCGTACTCCTTGCCGGCGCCCGGGCCCAGGTACTCCTCGGCGATGCGGACCGCGACGGCGCGGCCGGTGTCCTCGGTGATGGTGGCGGTGCCGCGGATCTCCGCGTAGAGGTAGGGGTTGGCCAGGTCGAAGACGGTCAGGCCGACCCGCGCGTCGCGGACCATGTTGCGTTCCTTGCGGCGGCCGCGTTCGGTGGAGATCAGGACGTCGTCGCCGTCCCGGGACACCCAGACCACCGAACTCTGCGGGCTGCCGTCGGGGTTGAGGGTGGAGAGCACCGCCGGGTGGGGGGAGTCGAGGAGCAGTCGTACGGTGTCGTTCAGTGCAATCGTCATGCGAGTGAGGGTAATTGGCCCTGGGGCCGGGTGGAGTGCGGTTCGGGGGCGGTGCGGGGACTACCCGAAGTCGGTCAGCGCCACGGGATGTTGAGCCAGGGACTGGCCTGGTCGGTGGTCAGGAGCCGGTGCGCGGTGAGGGCGCCGGTGTACCACTCGCCGAACTCCTCCTCGTCGAAGTGCAGGCACCGTCCGAGGACGTACCCGGCGGAGAAGTCCTCCCAGGAGCGGTACGTCCCGCGCGCCGCCTCGCCCGCGCGCAGGACGGCCCGCTCGGCCTCCTCGACCGTGCCGTAGCGGGCGCCCACGCCCCAGCGGGCCATCTGGGAGGCCCGGCCGAGGTCCCAGGCCTCGACGGAACGGACCCAGCCGTCCTCGGGGAGCAGTCCGTCGGCGCGGAAGCGCTGTTCGTAGCGGGCGATCCGGCCGATGAGCCGCCGTACTCCGGCGATCTCCCCCTCGACCTCGGCGGCGGGGCGCGGCTGCGCGAGGGTGACCCCGTCGGGGGTCAGCCGGGGCTCGGCGGCCAGCTCGGCGCTGCGGCGCAGGCCGGCCTCGGCGGCGTGCCGCCAGTGCTCCCCGTCCACGGGCCCGGCGAAGTCGGAGGCCAGGGCCCGGCGCACGCGCAGGGCGTACTCCCAGACGGGGCTGACCATGCCGGTGTCCAGCAGTCGCTGGAGGGTGTCCAGCCAGCCCGCGCCGTCGGTGATGTCCCAGCTCTTGCGCAGCCGCTCGCGCTCGCGGGTGTAGCCGCCGCCGTGGTAGGCGAGGGCGTTCCAGAAGTCCCCGTTGGTGACGGCCAGATGGCCGCCGACGGCCAGTCCGTGCGCGACCGGCCCGTGCAGCGGCCCGCCGGTGTGCAGGGCGTGCACGGCGTCCGCGGCCAGGCCCCAGGAGGGGGCGGCGTCCCAGTGGGCGCGCCAGCGGGCGCGGTCCTCGGGGCGGGTCGTCAGGTAGGCCTCGGCGGGGCAGCCGGGGTTCACGGCGAGGTAGGCGGGGTCCCGGTCGTCCCAGGCGTTCGCGAACCAGGCGAGGCTCTGGCGCAGGTACACCGTGTGCTGGTCGGGCGCGGGCAGCATGCCCCGGGTGTACACGGCCAGGGTCGCCCCGGCGGGGTGGAAGCGGGCCTGGCCCGGATCGGCGTCGACCTCGGCGCGGTGCTGGGGGAGGAACAGCTCGGAGCGGGCGAGGGCGTCCAGGAAGCGCGGCCAGTCCCCGCGCGCCTTGGCCTCGTACAGCTCTCTCTCGATCGCGCTCGGCGCCGTCCAGCCATCCATACGGCCCGACTGTATAGGGGCACTCCGGCGGGGCCGCAGGGCCCCGGGCGGGGCGGCGGTCAGCAGGGGGTCGAGGGGCCCTTCTGCCGGGTGAGGTTGTCGTTGGACATCCAGCCGGCGGTGGTGGTGCCCTCGACGCGGACGTAGGTCCACTTGTTGCCGTGCGCGTTGACGACGTAGCAGTGGTACCAGAGCTTCGTGCCGGTCTTGGCCAGGGTGACGGAGGGGCACGTCTGGTAGGGGCCGGTCTCCAGGTGGTAGTCGCCGGACATGTAGCCGTACGTGCCGGGGGCCGGATCGCGGTGGCTCCAGCCGCCGCAGGCCGTGGGGACGGGGGTGGGCTTGGCGTCCTTCGATGCCGATGCCGATGCCGGAGCCGACGTACGGGGCGACTTCGAGGGCTTGCCCGGGGAGCGGGTGGACGGGGCGGGGCCCGGGGGCGTGGCCGTCGGGGCGTCGGCCGAGGGGGTGACGGCTCCGGGGGCGGCCGCCTGGGGCGCCGCCCCGCTGTCCCTGTCCATGACGGCGTACGCGGCGCCGCCCGCGAGGAGCACGACTGCGGCGGCGGCCGCGAGGACGGTACGGGTCCGGCGCGGAGCGCGCCCCGCGGCCGGGCCGGCGTGCTGCTGCGCGACGGTGGGCGGCTGCCGGCCGTTCGGGGGGTACGGCTGCGTGAAGGGGCCACCGCCGTTGGCGGCGGGCGGGGGCGGCGGCGGGCCGAAGCCGGGGGCGGGGGCCGGGGTTGCGGGCGCGGGGGCGTGGGCGACCGGGGTCGGGGTCGCGGGGGTCCAGGCACCGGGCGCGGGCGCGTGGGCGCTCGGGGCCGGACCTACGGGCGCGAAGGCCGGGGCACCCGATGCGGGGGCCTGGGCGCCGGGAGCCGGGTCCTGGGCACCCGGGGCCGGGGTCCAGGCACCGGGCGCGGGGGTGTGGGCACCCGGCGCGGGGGTCCAGGCACCGGGCGCGGCGCCCTGGCCCATGGGGGCCGGGGCCG
>NZ_JBHWBP010000283.1:0-9942 GCF_042735575.1 Streptomyces sp. NPDC059564
GTGTGGTGGCGGCCCGCGCTGGGATGCGTCAGGGGCGATCTCTCAGACGGAGGACCGCGGGATGGCTGGTGGCGGGGCCGAGCTCTTCGAGCTCGGGGATGGTGGGGTCGTGATGCCGTGGAGGGCGGCTACCAGGGCGTCCACCTCCTGGACCGTGTTGTAAAGGGCCAGCGAGGCGCGGACGGCGCTGCTCAGTCCGAAGGAAGCCAGTGCGGGCTGTGCGCAGTGGTGCCCGGCGCGGACGGCGATGCCTTGTTGGTCGAGGGCGGCGGCCACTGCGTTCGGGTCGGTTCCCTCGAGGAGGAAGGTCAGAACGCCGATCTTTCCGGGCGCGTTGCCGATCAGCCGCAGCCCGGGGACCGTCGCGAGTGCGCCCGTCGCGTAGTGGGTGAGTCGTTCCTCGTACGCGGTGGCGCTCTCGCGGTCGAGTCCGGCCAGGTAGTGCAGGGCTGCCCCGAGGCCGGCGACTCCCGCGATGTGGCCGGTTCCGGCTTCGAGGCGGTGTGGGATGGGGGCGTAGGTGGTCTCCTGGAAGCTCACCGAGTCGATCATGTTGCCGCCGCCTTGCCATGGCGGCATGGCTTCCAGCAGTTCGCGTTTGCCGAAGAGCACGCCGATGCCGGTGGGAGCGAAGACCTTGTGTCCGGAGAAGGCGTAGAAGTCGGCGTCGAGGGCGGTGACATCCACGGGGAAGTGGCTGACCGCCTGGGCTCCGTCGATGAGGGCTTTGGCACCGTAGCGGTGGGCGAGCGCGATCATCTCGGCGACCGGCGGGACGGTTCCCAGCACGTTCGACGCGTGGGTGAGTGCGACCAGTTTGGTGCGGGAGCCGAGGAGGTCGCGGTAGGCGTCCTGGTCGAGCTGTCCGTCGGCCAGCAGCGGGATGGGACGGACGCGTGCCCGGCGTTCGTCGGCGATCAGCTGCCAGGGCACCAGGTTGGAGTGGTGTTCGGCGGCGGAGACCAGGATTTCGTCGCCGACGCCGAGGTTGGCGCGGCCCCAGCTCTGCGCCACGAGGTTGACGGCTTCGGTGGTCCCGCGGACGAAGACGATCTGGTCGGGGTCGGGTGTGCCGAGGAGTTCTGCGGCCGCCTGGCGCCCTTCCTCGTAGACCTGGGTGGCCTGCTTGGCCAGGGTATGGGCGCCGCGGTGGACGTTGGAGGTCTCCCTCGCGTAGTGCTCGGCGACCGCTTCGACGACCTGGCGGGGCTTGAGTGTGGTGGCGCCGTTGTCCAGCCAGACGAGCGGGTGGCCGTGCACGTCCCGGTGCAGTTGCGGGAAGTCCCGCCTGACGGCCTCTACGTCGAAGCCGCCCGGTGGCGATGCGGGTGGAGCTGAAGGAGGCGTCCCGGGGGCCTCGTTCTGCCGCGGCAGCCAGTACGGGAAGCCGGTGGCCGCATGGGCCAGCGCCGTCGGCAGCGGAAAGGCATCAGGCCGCGGGAGTGCGGCCACCCGCGGGAGCGTCGCGAGGAGACCGGCCGCAGTGGGCGCAGCTTCCCGGGCCGGGTCCTCGGTTGCCGGGACGACCGCAGGAGCCGGGGGGTGGCCGGCTTCGGCGCCGCGCCCCCGCCAGCCGTCAGGAGTAGTCATGGTAGTTGGCGACCTCGACGTTCTGGAGCACGGCGATGGCGTCGTCGACCAGCGCGGCGGCGGAGAAGTAGCTGGTCATCAGGTACGAGGTGATGGCCTGCCGGTCAACGCCCATCGCCCGTACGGACAAGCCGGGCTCCACCTCGTCGGGTACCTTCGCCGGACGCAGGCCCACCACCCCCTGCTCGGCCTCGCCGACCCGCATCAGGAGGATGTTGGTGGTCCCGGGCACCGAGTCGCCCGAGCCCTTGAGGTCGAGCTTGTCGCAGGGCAGCAGCGGCACGCCGCGCCAGGTCAAGAACGGGCTGCCGAAGAGTTCCACGATCTGGGGCGGTACCCCGCGCCGGGTGCATTCGCGTCCGAACGCGGCGATCGCCCTGGGGTGGGCCAGGAAGAAGGCGGGCTGCTTCCAGACCCGGGTGAGGAGCTCGTCCAGGTCGTCGGGGGTCGGCGCACCCTTGCGGGTGTGCACGCGCTGGCTGGGCACGACGTTGTGGAGCAGCCCGTAGCCGGGGTTGTTGAGCATCTCCCATTCCTGGCGCTCGCGCAGGGCCTCCGACGTCAGCCGCAGCTGTGCCTGGACCTGGTCGATCGAGGAGTTGTAGATGTCGGACACGCGGGTGTGCACCTTCAGTACGGTCTGCGCGATGCTCAGCTCGTACTCGCGCGGGCTCTCCTCGTAGTCCACGAAGGTCTGCGGCAGGTCGAGCTCGCCGCTGTGGCCGGAGGTCATCTCGATCGGACGCTCACGCTCGGTGGGGCCCTGGCCGTTGGCGGCGTACGCGTCCAACCGGGCACGCAGGAGCGGCTCTCGGTCGGCGAGTTCGGACAGCATCCGGTGGTCGAGGGAGAGCACCGTACATCGCGTGACCGCCTTGACCTGATACGACGGCGTCTCGCCGCGCGCCCAGGCGGGGGCGTCGAAGAAGTCCCCATCGCCGAGGACGGCGATCAGGGCGTCCTCGCCGTACTGGCCCGTGGCACGCTTCTCGGCGCGGCCGAACGCGATGACGTGTAACTGCCCGGCGGGATCGTCCACGCCGGTGATGAGCTCGCCCGGTGCGACCTCGCGCTGCACGAAACCGCCGGCGAGGGCGCTCAGCACCGGGCTGTCCAGGTCGCGGAGAAAGGCGATCTCGCGGAGGTCCTCGGCGATCACCCGGGCCTCGCCGCCGTCGGTGTAAGTGGCGATCAATCCGTCGCCGAGGAGGAAGTGCCGACGGCGGTTGACCCGGTAGACGGCCGCCTCCAACTCCACCCACGGCAGGGCGCGCAGCAGGTAGCGCGGGGTGATCCCCATCATCTGCGGCACTGACTTGGTGGTCGTGGCCAGGTTCCTCGCGGCGGAGGTACTCAGGCTCTGCTGGCCGTGCTGAACACTCTCGGTGGTCATGGCCGCTCCCTTGGTCCTTGTCCTTGATCCGGGGAAATCAGGAGACGAAACAGCACGTATGACAGGCGGAACATCCGCTCTTCGCGTTTTCGCCAGGAAGGATTGTTGCGGCAATATGACGGAGGCGTCAGCCCGTTCCATCGCTGCTGCGGCGCGGAGCGTGGGCCTCGTCAGGCATGTACCCGTGAAACTCACTCGAAGAGTTGAATCAGCGCACGAGGCGTTCGAAATCCCTGAGATCGAACCTGGCCGACCGCCGTGACAGAGCGCAACCGCCATCGCGGGGCTGTCCCGGGATGGCGGTTGCGCCGCGCTCAGTTCAGCCGGGTGGTGGCGTAGGCCTCGATGGCGTCGCGCTGGTACGCGGCCAGACCCGGGGCGATCGCTTCGTAGGCGGTGCGCCAGGTGTCGTTGTCCACGCAGGAACGCCCGATGGCCCGGTACTCCTCGGCGGAGACGGGGTGCAGCTGGGTCAGCGCTCGGTACTGGGCGTCGATCTCGGCCTGCACGGGTTCTGCGTCGGCCGGGTGACCCGCGGCCATGAGTTCGGCCAGCCGGATCATCTGGGCAGTGCGCTGCCGGTGCGCGGCATCGGCGTCGGCCTGGCTCATCGTGGCAGCGCGGCGTCCGACCGCCTCGGCGAGTTCGGGGAAGCCGGACATGTTCTCCTCGTACTGGGAGGGCGTCACGCCCTCGAAGAGGTTCTCCCGATGCCCAGCGCCCGCAGTACGAGGATCTGCTGCAGCAGCAGCAGCTGGTGCTCCTCGTAGTAGCGGTGGCCGTTGGCGCCGATCCGGGCCGGCGGCAGCAGGCCGGTCTCGTCGTAGTGGCGCAGTGTCCGGGCGGTCACGCCCGACATCCGGGCCACCTCTGAGATCGGCCAGTCCATCACGACTCCTGCACGTGTGTGTCGCCGGGCCGGTCTTTCGGGCCCTGGCACGACGGTAGGAGCTGCCGCAGCGGCAACTTCAACCCCGAGACCCAGGTTCCTCGCACCCGTCCCGCACCGGCACCCTTGCGAGGTCGTCGCCCCGCCGCAAGAACGCCCGTCTCCATGCGCGGCTCGTCGTCCCGGCCCTGCGCCGCGCGGAGGCCGCGCCGGACACCGAGAGGGACGCCGCCGTACGAGAACTGTCGGACCTGGCACTCACCGTGGCCGAGCACCATGCCGCGGGCCGGTACGCGGCACTCCTGCCCTCCGCGCGACCGGGCCCGACCTGTCGCTCTCCTTCCTCTCGCCTGAGAGGCGCCACGCCGTCGGGGCCTTGTATGACGCCGTCCAACGAGAGGAACATCGAAACGATCAGTTGCTCACGGGGATCTCCGTGTCCTCTCTTGCCTGGCCTGGTGCGTCAGCTCGCGCCGACCGCGTACCGGTACGACAGCTGGACGATCTTCCAGACCGTCTCCAGCTCGGCTGCGGTCCTGGGCCCGTAGACGAGCGTCACGGCCTGGACCGGGTGGTGCACGCCCCAGCCCGCGGCGATGACGTCGTCCTCGGCCTCCGGCGGGAGCGTGAGGTGGAGCGAGCCGTCGTGGTGGGGATGGATGTGGGCCCACTCCCTACCGCGCTGGAAGGCCTCGGCGGGGCCCGTGCCGATGCCCTCGGGCAGGAAGAGCGCACGGGCGTGCGGGACCGAGACGAGCGTGGGGGACATGTACACGTAGGGCAACGCGCGCATCCTTTCCCACAGCTCCTCCTGCAGCATGATCGGGGCGATCTGGGAGCCCTGGCCGTGCGGGGCGGGGCCGAAGACCCGCGGGGCTGCGCCGTTGCGGGGAGTCAGGGTGAGCATGGCGGTGTTCCTTTCGGGCCGGTGAGCCGGCCGCGGCGTGCATGGTCGACGGAGCTGCAGCATGGATGCTTCACATGGCTGCCTTGATGGAGAGCCGGTCGAGGACGTGCCGGAGTCCGGTGGCGACTTCGGTGTCGTCGGCGGGGGTGGGTGGTGGTGAAGGCGGTGCCGACGAGGGCGACCGGCTTGCCGGTGATCGCGCCGGTTCCGTACGGGCGGGACAGCCACCACGACCGCCCGGGACCCGGCGAAACGGGTGCCGGGCCGCAAACGGGGACGGGCCCGACGCAGGCCGGTCATCAGGCGATCGCAGAAAGGCAGTCACCATGACCGCCGCTGTGCGCTGAGCGGCCGCGCGGCGGTATCCGCGCGGCCCACTCGGTCAGGAGCGCGGCGACACCAGCGCGACGGCCTCGATCTCCACCAGCTGGTCGGGGAAGGCCAGGTCGCTGACACCGAGGATGGTGTCGGTCGTGCGGTGGTTGCCGACGTACTCCTTGTGGAGCCTCGCCGCCGTGTCGAAGTTCTTGCGCAGGTCCTTGGTGTAGATCTTCATGCTGATGATCTGGCTGCGCGGGATCCGGTAGTGCGCGAGGACCTTGTCCATGTTGTCGAACGACGTGCGCACCTGCTTCTCGAAGTCGCCGACGCCCACCAGGTTCCCGGCCGCGTCGTGCGACAGCTGGCCCGAGATGTAGACCGTGTCCCCGCCTCTGATGCCCTGCGAGTACCCGTAGGACTCCTCCCACGGCACCCCGAACCCGAAGTGGTCCCAGCCGCGGCGCGACTGGTCCTGCGCGCTGGCTCCCTGCAGTCCCGTGAAGGTGATCATCGCGGCCACGACCGCGGCCACCACAGCGCCGATGCCGACCTTGCGCCTTGACTTGGTCATTCCTCTTGTCCCTTCGTCCCCAGCGGAGCCTGGAGCCCCGACGCTGTCACGGCAGAAGGGAGAACCCCTCGAATGGGTATCGAGTGGACGACCTGGTCCTTTGCGGTCCTTCGTACGGGACTCCGCCGCCGAGCCGGCGGCGACGCAGCCGCGGGCCGGCCGAGCGGCTACGTGTCGCCGTGGGCAGTGGCCCGTACCCGGCTCGGGGTGCTGGTGAGCGCGTACTTCGCGCTCCTGGCGCTCAACGTGTGTGCCAGGTCGCGTACGGTCGCCATGTCGCTGAAGGGGAGCAGTTCCTCGCCCACGATCTGGTGCGGCTCGCTGCCCTTTCCGGCGATCAGGACGATGTCGTCGGGCTGCGCGGCGGCCAGCGCGAACTCGATGGCCCGCCGTCGGTCGGCGGACCGCTCGTACGGTGTGCCAGTGCCCTCGATGCCGGGGGCGATCTGGTCCAGGATGGCCTCGGGGTCCTCGGTGCGGGGGTTGTCCGAGGTCAGGACGCACAGGTCGGAGTGGGTTCCGGCGATCCGGCCCATCTCGGCCCGCTTGGTGGTGTCCCGGTCCCCGCCGCAGCCGAAGACGGTGATGATCCGGCCCCGGGCGAAGCCGCGGATGGCTGTGAGGACCTTGTCGAGGGAGTCGGGCGAGTGCGCGTAATCCACGATCACCGAGGTGCCGCCGGGGGTGACGAAGCGCTCGAACCGGCCCGGCACGGGCGGCATCTGCGCGAGCGCGGCGACCAGTGCGCCCAGGTCGTGCCCCAGTACCTGGCAGGCCGCCACGGCCGCCAGTGCGTTGGACACCGAGAACCGGCCCGGTACCGGAATCGCGGCCGGATGGTCCCGGCCGGCGTGACGCAGCGTGAACCGGGTGCCCGAGGCGTCCGCGATCAGGTCCGTGGCCCGGAAGTCTGCCTGCGCGTCGAGGCCGTAGGTCGTCACCGCGCCCGGCATCATCGCCTGGATCCCGGCTCCCACCGGGTCGTCCACGTTGACCACCGCGTGCTGGCACAGGCCCCGGAACAGCCGAAGTTTGGCGTCCGTGTAGCGGGCCATCGTGCCGTGGTCGTCCAGGTGGTCCTGGGTCAGGTTGGTGAAGACGCCGACGTCGACGAATGTTCTGTCCATCCGGTAGGTCTGCAGGGCCATCGAGGTGGCCTCCAGCACCACACTGCCGGCGCCCCGGTCGCGCATGCGGCCCAGGAGATACTGCAGGTCGGGCGACTCCGGTGTGGTCAGCACCGAGGGTGGCATCGGGATCATCTCGTCGCCGATGCGGCTGCCCGCCGTCCCGATCACGCCCACCACGGCGCCCTCGGAGATCCTCAGCAGCGACTCGACCATGTAGGAGATGGAAGTCTTCCCGTTGGTCCCGGTGACCGCCACCATGTCCATGTGCCGGCCCGGCTCGCCGAAGTAGCGGGAGGAGGCGACCGCGGCCGCCTTGCGGGTGTCGGACACCTCGATGACGCACGCCGCGGGCAGCAGCTCCCGCCCCGGGAGCGCGGCGGCGGCTCCCGCCACGTCGACGAGCACCGCCACCGCCCCGCGCGCGAGCGCCGCACCGATGGCGGCGGGGCCGCCTCCGCGGTGGCCGGGAACCGCGATGAAGAGCGAGCCCGGCACCACCTGGTCGACATCGAAGGTGGTACCGGCGGTGATCACCGTCGATTCGGCGTCGCCCTGGATGACGTGATGCTCATGGCCGGTCAGCAACCCGCTCAATTTCACGGTGGTCCCTTCAAAGGGGCGGCTACGGCCCGGCGTGCGGCCGTCGCCTGGCAGCAGCCCGGACGGAGTGTCGGGACTGCGGTGATGTGTGCGGTGGGGGCGATACGTCGTGCTGAGGCGACGGGGCCGGGCGGGCCTCGGTGATCAGGCGGGGCCGCCGGGGCAGATCCTTCGCGGAAGGCGATGCGCGGGGGCCGGGCCGAACCGGGCCCGGGCGCGGTAGGGAAGCGCTAGCCGTGGCCGTGCAGGACGCCGCGGCCGACCGTGGGGGCCGCAGCGTCGGCGGCGGTCCGGGGGCTGACGCCCGTCCGGCCTCCGGAAACCGCACGCGTGGCAGGAGCGGCCTGCGGCAGGCACTCCCCCGTCATGCGTGTGCGGTTCATGGGCCGAGTGTACGGGGGCTCGCACGACGCGAACGCCGCTCCGCCGGCACCTCGGTCACGGACGCCCGCCTCGACGCGGGCGGGACCTTCGGCCGTCTTGGCTTCCTCACGCAGTCGGCGGGACCTGGCATCAAGCCGTGCGGAGCAAGCACCAGTGGGCTTCCGCCCCTGCCGCTGATCCGCCAGGGCAACCAGGGGAACACCGGGAGTTGCCATCTCCCCGACCGGACATGGCCGCCTCGCTGGAACCGTCGCGGCGACCCGGACAGCGACCGGGGATCGCCCGGGGCGAAACTCTTCGCATGAGAGTCAGATGCCTGCAGATCATCCACCCGGCAGCCGACGTCCCAGTCGCGGAGTACGACGGGATCCGGGTGGGCGGCATCTACCCGGTTCTGGAGATGGTCGCCTACGACATCGATTGCCAGATCCGCGTGCTCGGCCCCGACACACCCGACCCCGGACTGCTCTGGGACCCCGCCGACTTCGAGACGGTGGACACCCGAATACCACCCGGCTGGACGCTGGTCATCGCCGACGGCCGCACCCGCCTCGCGGACGCCCGCTGGCAGCGGCCCGCATTCTGGACCGACTATCACCACGGCGAACCGCAGGCCGTGGCCGACTACGAGCACGTCAAGCGCGAGCTCCTCGCCGCCGCCCCACCCCACGAGAGCTGACCCTGCGCCCGGACGGCCTCTCCCACGTCCCGTCGGTCGGGTCAGCGGCCCGACGGCGACGGACCAGATCATCTGCGACGGGACAGCGTCGGTTCGGGTGCCGACGCTCTGGCCAGCACGGGGCGCATCATCATTTAAGATTCAGGCTGGCCGCGTGGCTGCGGCTCGTCGCTGTGCGCGGCGACTGCGGACGAGCAGGCCGGCCGGTCAATGCGAGCGGCATGGGTCAAGGGTCTGGTCCGGACGGGGACCATATGACGCTGATCATGAACCTCCCGGGGAATCGCGTGCCCGTCGGCGTGCGTCTCAGTGCTGTGAGGTGCCCAGCCCACCCGCCCACGTACAGAAGCCCCAGGGAGAAGTGAGGTATGCCAGTGATCTGCGTCGGAGGCATGATCGGAATCGGCAAGACGAGCGTGGCCGAACTGCTCGCCAAGGAGTTGGGCAGCGAAGTCTTCTACGAGAGCGTGGAAGACAATCCGATCCTTCCGCTCTTCTACACCGCGAGCCCCGAGGAGATCCAGGCGAGGCGCTACCCGTTCCTGCTCCAGCTCTACTTCCTGCAGACGCGGTTCGCCTCGATCAAGGAGGCGTACAAGCAGGGCGACAACGTCCTCGACCGGTCCATCTACGAGGACTGGTACTTCGCCAAGGTCAACCACGACCTGGGCCGGATCAGCTCCCTCGAGATGGGGGTGTACGAGGGACTGCTCCACGAGATGATGCGCGAGATCGACGGCCTGCCGTACCGCAAGGCACCCGATCTCATGGTCTACCTCAAGGCGGACTTCGAGACGGTGCTGCACCGCATCGGGCTGCGGGGCCGCGATTTCGAGCAGGACGAGAGCCTCGTCGAGTACTACCGGACGCTGTGGTCCGGCTATGACAACTGGGTGCACCAGCACTACTCGGCCAGCGAGGTCCTCGTCGTCGACATGAACCACACGGATGTGGTGAACAACCCCGAGGACGCGGCCCGCGTGGTGCGGGAGGTCAAGGAAGCCCTGGTCGCCGTCAGGCACCAGGCCTGAGCACCGTGCGTGCCCGCTGAACCGATCCGCCTTCGACGCGACCGGTGGCGGCGGGCGATCGAGGGAGAGCCGGTAGCCCAGGAGACGGAAGAGCCTGGAGATCACCACCGAGGCGCTGTGGGTGTCGGAGGTGATCTCGACGGGCCTCACGGCGGTCTCCTGCTCGAGCGGCGACCGGTTCTCCGCAAACGTGCAGGTCATCATCGGCCCCGGCACCGCCTGGTGATCGCCTCGGCCCGGCCTACGCCGGGAACGAGGACGACGCCCGCGTCCGGCGCGAGTCGGACCTGCCCGCCAAGGCCGCCTGGACGACGGTGATCGCGGACGGCGCCTACCGGGAACCGGGCTGATCGTCCTCCGCCACGCCGTCCGCAACACCCTTCAGCCGAGCAGGGCGGCCGCGGACTCCTCGGCGAGGTCCTCGGCGTGCGGGGGCAGGGGGAGGCC
>NZ_JBHWBP010000284.1:0-9927 GCF_042735575.1 Streptomyces sp. NPDC059564
GGCGCCGCTCCTCCTCGAAGGTGTCGAGGAGCGCCTCGCGAGCCCGGCCGCCCAGCACGGCGTCGAGCTTCCAGCCCAGGTTGTACGCGTCCTGCACGCTGGTGTTGAGCCCCTGGCCACCCGCCGGCGAGTGGACGTGCGCGGCGTCCCCGGCGAGGAAGACGCGTCCCTGGCGGAACGCGTCGGCGAGCGCGGCCCGCGGCCGGAAGTCCGAGGCCCAGCGCACCTGCGTCACGTCCTCGGGGGCGAGGTGCGTGCGGGCGGCGACGACCGACCGGATGCCGTCGAGCGAGAGATCGACCTCCGTACCCTCCGGGAACTGGGCCACGACCTGGAAGTCCGCCGTACCGGCCAGCGGGCAGACCGCGAGGAAGCCGGAGCCGTCGGCGGGCGGGAAGACGTGCCAGTTGTCGCGGTCGAGGCCCGTGATGCGGACGTCGGCCACCAGCATCGGGTGCGGGTCGACGGTTTCGCCGGCCATGCCGATGCCGAGGGCGCGCCGCACGGTCGACCGGCCTCCGTCGGCGGCGACGGCGTAGCGTGCGCGGAGGGGCGCGCCCGTGGCGAACGCGGCCGTCACCCCGTCCGGGTCCTGGGTGATGCCCACCAGCTCCCGGCCGAAGGCGACCTCGCCGCCCAGCTCGGCGAGGCGCGCGTGGAGGATCTCCTGTGTACGCCACTGCGGGACCATCCACGGCTCGCGGAACGGCGAGTCCTCGCACACGTCGCTCTCGTCGAACATCCGGTGCTCGCCCTGGCGGCGGCCGTCCTGCCAGATCATCCCGACCGGGTAGGGGCCGCCGGCCGCCAGGATCGCCTCCCCCACGCCGAGGTCGTCGAAGACCTCTCGCGTGCGGGGCTGGATGCCCTTGCCGCGCGAACCGGGGAAGAGGCCGTCGGCCCGCTCCACGACGACGGCGCGCGCCCCGCGCCGTGCCAGGTCGACGGCCAGCGCGAGGCCGGTGGGGCCCGCGCCGATGATCAGTACATCCGTGTCCATGACACTCTCCTTAACGTTGTTAAGTTCCGTCCCCCCAGAGAGTGGCCTTAACGCTGTTAAGCTGTCAAGCGTGACGACTCGCAGAAGCCCCCGACTGGACAAGAAGCAGATCGTGGAGACCGCGCTGCGGCTCCTCAACGAGGTCGGCCTGGACGGGCTCACCCTCCGGGCCATCGCCAAGGAGCTGAGCGTCCAGGCACCGGCCCTGTACTGGCACTTCCAGGGCAAGCAGGAGCTGCTCGACGAGATGGCCACCGAGATGTTCCGCCGGATGCTCGCGCGGGCGCGGATCGCCCCGGACGCCACCTGGCAGGAGCGGCTGCTGGCCGGTGGCCGTGACCTGCGCGCGGCCCTGCTCGGCTACCGCGACGGCGCGAAGGTGTTCAGCGGCTCCCGCTTCACTGGCACCGAGCACGCGGCGCAGCTGGAGGAGACCCTCGGCGCGCTCGCCCGGGCCGGCTTCACCCTGCCCCAGGCCGTCCGCGCCGCCACCACGATCTCCCTCTTCACCCTCGGTTTCGTCACCGAGGAACAGGGCGTCGAACCCGTTCCGGGCGAACGCCGGGACGGCTACGACGTCGAGGAACGCGCCGCCCGCCTGGCCGGCTTCCCGCTCGCCGCCTCCGCCGGAGCCGACCTCTTCCAGAACTACGACGAAGGCTTCGAGGAAGGGCTGCACCTGGTCGTCGCGGGCATCGCGGCGCGCTACGGCGCCGGCTGACGGACCATCCACAGCTCACGTCGTCATGGCCTCGGCGCCGACCCCCGTACCCGCCCTGGCCAGGGCGAACACCCCGGCGCAGATCAGGGCGAGGCCGAGGAACTGCGGCAGCAGCCACCACTGGGCCCGGAGGTGCTCCTCGTACAGCAGCACACCCAGCGCGACACTGACGCCCGCGTCGCCGAGGGTCAGCGCGGGCTGCGAGGCGACCAGCGGGCCGCCCTGCATGGCGTGTTCGAGGAGCAGCAGGGCACAGATGCCGCTCGCGGCGAAGGCGTAGGTCTCCCAGGTCGTCAGGAACGCGCCGATGCCGCCGTCCTGGAGCACGTGCATGGCCGACTTCATCAGGGCCGCCGTGAGCGCGTAGCAGACGGCGGTGGCCGCGCCGAGGCATCCGGCCCGCATCCGGCCGGGCGGCCGCCGCAGTCCGGCCGCGGCCAGCACGGCCACCGCCCCCGCGCACGCCGCCAGCGCCAGGGCCCACCGGTCGAGCGGGACGTGCGTACGGTTCCCCGCGGGCGAGGCGGCCACCAGCATGATGCCGAGTCCGGCCACCACTCCCGCCACGGCGAGCCACACCGCCCCCGGCAGGCGGCTCCGCGTCACCAGCGAGGCGATCAGCAGCGCGAGCGGCAGCTCCAGTACGAACAGCGGCTGTACGAGGGCCAGCGCGCCCGTGGCCAGCGCCACGGCCTGCCCCACGCCGGCCGCGATCACCGCGAGGATCCCGCCGACCCACAGCGGCCGCCGCAGCAGGTCGAGGACGAGCCCGAAGCGGAATCGGTCGCTCTGCGGCACGGTGAGCGAGGCCCGCCGCTGGAGGACGGTCGCGAGGGCGTTGCTGAGCGCCGCGAACAGCGCGAAGAGGACCGGCAGTACGAAGCCCATGCCCCGATCCTCACCGCGCCCGCCGCCGCTCCGCGCCGTGACACCGCCCGGTTCCCGCCGGGCGCCGTCCTTTCCCCCGTCCGGGTCCACGGGCGGGGCGGCCCGAGGGGGCCGGCGGATGGGGCGGGTCAGTCCAGGTACTCGGCGACGAGGTCGGCGAAGGCCTCCGGGGTGAGGACGGTGACGCCCAGCTCCTCGGCCTTGACGGCCTTCGAGCTCGGCTTCCCGGTCGGGGACGGCGCGCAGACCAGGTACGCGGTCTTGCTGTTGACGCCGCTGCCGGCCTTGCCGCCCGCCTTCTCGATGAGGGCGTTCATCTCGGAGCGCCCCATGGCCTCCAGCGGGCCGCTCATCTTCCCCGTCACGACGACGGTCTTGCCCGCGAGCGGGCCGCCCTCGGCGGCCGCCGGCTGCGGTTCCCGCATTTCCTGAGGTTCCGTCATGTTCACTCCGGCGGCGGCCAGCTTGTCGATGACCGGTGCCAGGAGGGCGACCTGCTCGACGATGACCGGAGCCTTCTCCCCGCCGATGCCCTCGACTTCCTGGAGCGCGGCGGCGTCGGCCTGCCTGATCGCGTCCATCGTGCCGAAGTGCGCGGCGATGCGGCGGGACATGCTGCGCCCGGTGCCGAGCACGCCGAGCGCGCAGAAGACGCGGCTGAGGGGGCGGGACGTGGCGGCCGTGATCTGCTCGGCCAGCTTCGCCCCGCGCTTGGCGCTGCCGGAGGCGGCGGTCAGCTGGTCCTCGGTGAGGGCGAACAGGTCGGCGACGTCGGTGACGTCTCCGGAGTCGATCAGGGCCCTCACGTACGTCCTGCCCAGGCCGTCGATGTCGAGCATGTCGCGTCCGGCGGCGTACTCGATCAGCGCGGGCAGCGCGCAGGCGGTCCCCTTCGCGCAGCGCCACCGCTCCTGGTCCTTGTTGATCTCCCCCTCGCAGCGCGGGCAGACCGTGGGCAGGGGCACCTCCGGCGCTCCGGCCGGGCGCCGGGCGACGACGGCGGCCTGGACGCGGGGGATGATGTCGCCCGCCTTGTAGACCGTCACGGTGTCCCCGAGGTGGAGGTCGCGGCGGCGGATGTCGGCGGGGTTGTGGAGGGTGGCGCGGGTGACCGTGGATCCGTCTATGTCGACCGGTTCGAGGAGGGCCGTCGGGGCGAGCACGCCGGTCCGGCCCACGTCCCAGACGACGTCCTTCAGTACCGTCTGCCGCTCCACGGCCGGGAGTTTGAAGGCGATAGCCCAGTGCGGGAACCTGCTGCCGGACCCGGCCGCGGCCTGCTCGGCCGCGTCGTTCGCCTTGATCACGACCCCGTCGATGCCGAACGGCAGGGCGGGGCGCAGCGCGGCGATCTCGTCGACCTTCCGCTGCGCCTCGGTGAGGGTCGCGACGACGTGCAGGCCGGCGGGCGTGTCGGCGGTGGTCCGGACACCGGCTTCGGCGACGGTGGCCAGGACCTCGGCGTGCGTGGCCGTCGGGGGCGCGAAGGCGACGCCGTCGAGTTCGACGGCCCCATAGGCCCAGAACGTCATCGCGAGCCGGTACGGACGGTCCTTCGCCCGCAGGGTGCCGGCCGTTCCGTTGCGGGGGTTCGCGAAGACCTGCGCGCCGTGGGCGGCACGGACCTCGTTCGCGGTCTCGAACTGCTGCTGGGTGAAGAGGACTTCGCCCCGGACCTCGAAAGTGGCGGGTACGGGCAGCCGCTCGGGCAGGCCTTCGATGGTGCCGATGACGTGGCTGACGTCCTCGCCGTGGCTGCCGTTGCCGCGGGTGACGATCTGGGCCAGCCGCCCGGCGCGGTAGCGGGCGGCGACGGCGGCGCCGTCCATCTTGGGTTCCACGGTGAACCCGCCGGCCGGCTCGTGGCCGAGTCGGCGCTGGAGCGAGGCGCCCCACGCCGTGAGGCCGGCCGGGTCGAAGACGTTGTCGAGGCTGAGCAGCCGGGTGGTGTGCGCGATGTCCCCGACCGGGGCGGCGCCGTCCCCGACGAGGCCGGTCGGGGAATCCGGGGCGGCCTCGTCGGGGTGGGCCTGCTCCCAGGCCAGCACGGCGAGCCGGAGCCGGTCGTACGTGGCGTCGTCCACGGGGCTGTCGCCGTCGCCGTAGTACGCCCGCGAGGCGTCGCGCAGGCGGGCGAGGGCGGCCTGGTAGTCGTCGCTGCCGTCCACGAGGGCGACGCCGGGCATGCTGGACAGCGCCTCAACGGCGGAGGGGATCATCATGTCTCTGATCATTGCGTACGGGTCTGACAACGCCGGGCGGCTGCGCACGGGGTGATCCCGCCCGGCCGTCCTGCGGATCGGCCGGTGCGGTCGTAGCCTGGCCACAGGTGGGCCTTCCGGATCGGACGTCCTTCGGGGCGGGCCGGCGGGGAGTTGTCGGGCCCCTGGAGGAAAGATGAGCATGCGCGAGTTCCTGGTCGAGATCACCACCACCGTCCCCGAGGGCACCGACCCGGCGGTCGTCGCGGACCGCCGCGCGGCCGAGGCGGTGCGGGCGGGCGAGCTGGCGGCCACGGGGAACCTCGTGCGGCTGTGGCGCCCGGTCGGTGAGCTGCGGAGCATCGGCTTGTGGCGGGCCGCCGACGAGGCCGAGCTGCACGAGAAGGTGCTCGGCACGCTGCCGCTGCGTCCGTGGATGACCCTGGTCGTCACCGCGCTGGAGACCCACCCCAACGACCCGGGCAAGCCCGAAGCCTTGGCGTGACCGGGAACCGGACCACCGGCTCGGTCAGTTCTTGACCGGCCACTCCAGCGGTTCCTTGTAGAAGCCCCGGGTCAGCTCGACCGCGGCGGCCTTCTGGTTCGCGGGGATGAGGAAGGCCGTGCAGATCTGCTCCGACTGACCGGGCGTCAGCTTCTTGCCGCTCTCCGCACTCGGGCAGTTCGGCCACTTCGCCCTCCCCATGAACACGAAGAGGGCCTTGGTGCGCTGGCCCGTGTCGGTCCGCATGACCAAGTCGTCGTCCATGTCGCCGAGTTCCATCGCCGGGCCGCTCTTGTGGGTGAGCGTCGTCCAGACGAAGACCGGGATCTCCGGACCCTCGGCCTCGTCCTTCTTGAGCCCGGAGTTGTCCATGTCGGCCTGGGTGCCGGTCTCGACGCGGGTGGGGGTGACGGTGAACTTCGCCCCGTCCGACGTCGTCCTGTTGCTGTCCTTGAGGGGGCTGGCCTCACCCAGGCCGTACGTCTTCTTCTCCGCGGCCGGCGCCGAGCTCTTCGCCTTCACCGCCGAGACCGGGTTGTTGCAGCCGGTCAGGGCAGCGGCCAGCGCCACCGCGCCCACCGCCGCCGGAACAGCACGAATCCACGGACGCACGTCTTGCTCGCTTTCCCCGTTGCTTGCCACCCGCCCGGCCCGAGCCGCACGGGCAGTGCCGGGCCACCTTCATCACGGCCCGCGGCAACTTCCCGGGGGCGGCGCTCCTCCCCCGCCGTGCGGGGGGGGACGATCACGAGGATACGCCGTCGTCCATGTCCGTGATCACCCGGACGGCCCCGGACCAGCGATTACGCGACTACGCAGGTGCGCGATCGAGGAAGGTCAGCGTGGTCGACGCGAAGTGGTCGGGCGCGTCGAGCCAGGGACAGTGGCCCGCTCCGGGCTGGACGGCGAGGGTGGCGTTCGGGAAGAGTTCCGCGAACTCGGACACCGTCCGGGGAGGGCTGTTCAGGTCGAACTCCCCGGCGAGGAGGAGTACGGGGGCCGTCACGGCGGCGAGGGCCGCGCGGGTGGCCTGCGGGTCGAAGGCTCCCTCGGCGCCGAAGAGGGCGACGACCTCCGTGTCGGCCGGCTGCCCGGCCGCGTGGTGTTCCCGCGCCGCGGCGTCCCACCGGCCGTAGAGAAAGGGGGCGATGGCCTCCCAGTCGCTGCCGGTTCCGGCGCCTTCGGTGATCGCTTCCAGGGCGGCGAAGGCCTGCGGGAACCAGGGCTCGCCCATCCGGAGCAGCGCGACTTCGCGTCGCGTCTCCCCGGAGATGGCGATGCCGACGGCCCGGACGCCGGGGCCGACCATGACGAGCTTGCCGACGCGCCCCGGGTACCGGGCCGCGTACCGCGTCGCGAGGTTCGCGCCCGCCGAGTGGGCGAGTACGTCGGTCCGGGACAGCCCGAGGTGTTGGCGCAGGGCCTCGACGTCGTCGACCTGGCGGTCGCAGCGGTACGAGGTGGTGTCCGCGGGGATCGCGGAGCGGCCGGTGCCGCGGAGGTCCAGGAGGATCAGCCGGCGGTGCGCGGACAGGCCGCCGAGGTCGCCGAGGTAGCGGGAGTCCGCGGGGCCTCCGGGGAGGCAGACGAGCGGGTCGCCGTCCCCGGTCACGTGGTAGGCGAGCCGGGTTCCGTCAGGTGCGGTGAAGGTGGGCATGTCGCGGATCCTGCCAGCCATAACCAGGTTATACAACCAGGTTATGACGGGCTGGCCGACCGGGTGTATAACCGAGCCATGACAGGCGAGGACGACGCGCGGCAGAGCCACCGGCCGCTGACCGAGGAACAGGCGCGGCGGATGCTCGCGGACATGAACGAGGTCATCCGCGCGGGCGAGGAGATGCGCAAGCTGCGCACCGAGATGATCAGGGTGCTGGTCGGGCTGGGCTGGACCCAGGACAGGATCGCCCGGCTCACCGAGATGAGTCAGCCCGCCGTGTCCAAGCAGGTGACGAAGTACAAGGCGGGCGAGGTTCCGCCCCCGATGGAGCTCTCCCTCGACCAGGACGACGCCCCGTGGCTCGAAGGCCGCCTGTGGGGCCTCGCCGAGGAGATCTCCGAGACCTGCCGGGGCGCCGCCCGCTGCACGCGGTACGTCGACGCCCTCGCCCGGGGCAAGAAGCGGTTCACGCCCCGGAACGTGGACGAGCTGAGGCGGGCCGTCGAGGAGGATCTGCGCCTGCGGCGGGCGGAGTTCCCCGGCGGGTACCAGGACGCGTACGACCGGATCAGCCGCGGTCTCGACGTACCGGCGAAGACCACCGACACCCCCGCCCCCGCCTCCGTGCGGCGCGCCCTCGCGCACCGGATCCAGCGCGACCGCCTCGGGGGCGATGCCTGAGCCCCCCCCGCTCACTCCCCGAACATGTCGCGCCGCCAGGCGGGCCGGCCGATGAGGATGCCGCCGTCCACGGGGAGGGTCACGCCCGTGATCCACGCGGCGTCCCGGGAGGCCAGGAAGGCCACCGCCGCCGCGATGTCCGCGGGCAGGCCGACCCGGCCGAGCGGATAGTGGGCCGCGGCGGCTTCCAGGCCCGACTCGCGCCCCGACCAGGCCTCGGTGCGTACGGTGCCCGGGGCGATCAGGTTCACCCGGACGCCGCGGGGGGCCGCGTGGCCGGCGAGGGTGCGGGTCAGGCCGGCCAGGCCCGCCTTGGCCGCGCTGTAGGCGTGGTTGCCGAAGTCCTGTTCGCCGTTGACGGAGCCGATGCTGACGATCGCGCCCCGGCGGTCGGGGGCGGCCGCGAGGTGCGGGAGGGCGGCGCGGGCGCAGCGGTAGGCGCCGGTGAGGGTGATGTCGAGGTCCCGCTGCCAGGTCTCGTCCGACTCGTCCTCGAAGAGGGCGGCGTCCGCGTGGCAGGCGTACGCGTTGTTGACCAGCACGTCGAGGGTGCCGAAGGTCTGGACCGCGTACGCGACGGCCGCCTCGACCGAGGCCCGGTCGCCCACGTCGCAGTACAGCGCCTCCGCGCTGCCGCCCGACTCCCGTATTCCGGCCGCCGCCTTCTCGGCCCGGTCCCCGTCCACGTCGGTGACGAGCACCCGCGCACCCTCCCCGGCCAGCCGCCGGGCGGTGGCCTCGCCGATGCCGCGGCCCGCGCCGGTGATCAGTACGCCGTACCCCTCGAATCGCCTCATGGGCGGCTCACTACCCCGTGACCAGGGAATCCGAACCGGAAGGCCGCAGCAAGGGCAAGAGCGCGGACAACAGCGCCGGCACCCGTAACCCAGCCCCGGATGAATCGTTTCTCTCTACGTCGCAGATATCCACCCGCGTCCCCCCGCGGCATCAGCGGCACGACGGTTCGAGGGGCCGGGGACTCCATCACTCCCCGGCCCCTCGAACTCCCCCGCACGCGACGCGGAGCACGCGACGCGGAACGCCGCCGTGCCTGACCCCGCCGGACCCGGCCCCGCCCCTAGGGTGGGGGGGAGTGCGAGGGAGATCGGGGAGAGCATGACGGCGACCGACGGGGCAAAGGGCGGGCGGGAGTTCTTCGACATCCCCGCGGAGGTGTCGTACTTCAACGCGGCCAGCATCGCCCCCACCCTGACCGCGTCCCTGGAAGCCGGGCGGGCGGCGCTCGCGTGGCGCGCCAGGCCCTGGGAGATCCGGGTCGAGGACTGGTTCACCGGCGCCGAGCGGCGCCGGGAGCTGTTCGCCTCGCTGATCGGCGCCGACAGCGGGGAGATCGCCCTCGTCCCGGCCTCCAGCTACGGATGCGCCACCGCCGCCGCCAACCTCACCGTACGGCGGGGCCAGGAGGTGGTCGTGCTGGACGGCGAGTACCCGTCGGGCGTCTACACCTGGCGCCGCTGCGCCGCCGAGCGCGGGGCCGAGCTGCGCACCGTGTCCCGCGGGCCGGGGCAGGGGTGGACCGAGGCCGTGCTGGAGGCGATCGGTGAGCGGACGGCCGTGGTGTCCGTACCGCAGGTCCACTGGACGGACGGGGCCTTCCTCGATCTGGTGGCGGTATCGCGCGCCACGCGGGCGGCCGGGGCGGCGCTGGTGATCGACGCCAGCCAGTCCGCGGGAGCGATGCCCCTCGACGTCCGCGAGATCCGCCCCGACTTCCTGTTCGCCGTCGGGTACAAATGGCTGCTCGGGCCGTTCGGGCTGGGCTACCTCTACGCCGATCCCGCCCATCACGGCGGCCGGCCGCTGGAGGAGAACTGGATCCTGCGCAAGGACGCACAGGACTTCTCCCGGCTCGTCGACTACCGCGACGCGTACGAGGACGGCGCCCGCCGTTTCGACGTCGGACAGCGCACCGAGTTCGAGCTCACCCCCATGGCCATCGCCGCGCTGGAGCGGATGAACGCGTGGACCCCGGCCGGCGTCGCCCGTGCCCTCGCCCGCCACACCGTACGGATCGCCGACGCCGCACGGGCCGCGGGCTGGTCGGTGCCCGAGCCCCACGGCCCCCACATGTTCGGCATCCACCTGCCACCCGGCGTCCGTCCCGGCCTGATGGCGGCCCTGGAGGAGCGGCAGGTCCACACCGCCGCGCGCGGTGACGCCCTGCTCGCCGAGATCACCGGCCGCAGCCCGCACCTGGCGCCGATGGCCACCAACTGCGCGGCCCCGGACACCGGGAACATGGAGCTGCTG
>NZ_JBHWBP010000285.1:0-9922 GCF_042735575.1 Streptomyces sp. NPDC059564
GTCTTCTTCACGGCGTCGGCGAGGGTGGTGGGCTCCTCGGCCTCGTCCTTGCCGGTGCCCTCGGGCTTGTACAGCCAGTTGCGCAGTTCCCGTTCTCCTCCAGCAGGGCGGCCCGGCGGGCGGTCTCGGCGTGGCGGCGCTGGAGCCGGTCGAGTTCCCGGGCGTCCTCGGCGGCGCGCCGGGCCGCGTGGTGGCGTCCCTCGACGGCGGCGAGCGCGTACTCGGCGACGGTGAGCCGCTCGCGGGCGGAGCACCGCGCGACGGCCGCCCACGCCCGGACGGCTCCTGCGAGGCCGGGGTCGCCCGGCTGGTGCGCGGGCAGCGGCCAGGCCCGCAGGTCGGCGCTGTCCCCGGCGGCCTGCGCGAGCCGCTGGGCGGCGGCCAGCACCTTCTCGTCGCCGGCCCGCACCTTGGCCTCGGCGGCCCGGCGGCGCTCGGCGAGGAGGGTCTCGACGGCGGCGAAGCGGCGGGTGTCGAAGAGCCGCCCGAGGAGCCGGCCGCGGGCTTCGGCCCCGGCCCGCAGGAACTGGGCGAACTCCCCCTGCGGCAGCAGCACGACCTGGCAGAACTGCTCGCGGCTCATGCCGAGGAGCTGTTCGATCTCCTCGCCGATCTCCTGGTGGGAGCGGGAGAGCCCGGTCCAGCCCGCGCCGGTGTGCTCGCGGAGCGAGCTCTGGGCCTTGTCCTTGGTGGTGCCGGAGCCGCGCTTCTTGGGGCGGTCCTGTTCGGGGCGCCGGGTGATCTCCAGGCGGCGGCCGCCCGCGGTGAGTTCGAGGGTGACCTCGGTGGGGGTGTCCGGGGCGGCGTGGTCGCTGCGCAGGGTGGTGCCGGGGGCCTGGCGGGAGCCGGGCACGGATCCGTAGAGGGCGTAGCAGACGGCGTCGAGGACGGAGGTCTTGCCGGCGCCGGTGGGGCCGTGCAGCAGGAAGATCCCGGCGCCGGAGAGGGCGTCGAAGTCGATCCGCTGGGGTTCGGCGAACGGCCCGAAGGCGGTGACCTCCAGCCGGTGGAGCCTCATCGGACGCCCTCCTGGTGGCCGTTGTCAGGGGACGAGGCCTGGACGCGCACCTCGTCGAAGGCGCCGCGCAGCACGGCCCGCTCCGCCTCGTCGGCGCTGCCGCCGCCGCGCACGTGGGCGACGAAGTCCTCGGCGATCTCCTGGTCGCTGCGGCCCTTGAGGCGCTGGGCGTAGGAGGCCGTGCCGTCCTCGTCGCGGCCTTCGGGATCGAAGGCGAGGCTGAGGGTGTGCGGGAAGCGGGCGGTGAGCCGGGCCATCGGGTCCTCGGGGCGGACCGGGTCGGTGAGGGTGGCCTCGATCCAGCTGTCCTCGCGGCCGGTCAGCGCGGGGTCGCCCAGGAGTTCCTCCAGCCGTCCGCGCAGCCGGGCGAGCGGGCGCGGGACGGGTGTGTCGATCCGCTCGGCGGTGACCTCGCCGGACGGGCCGAGCTCGATCAGCCACATGGTCTTGCGGTGGTCGGCCTCGGAGAAGGAGTAGGCGAGCGGGGAACCGGAGTAGCGGACCCGTTCGTTGATCGTCTGGCAGCCGTGGAGGTGGCCGAGGGCGACGTAGTCGACCCCGTCGAAGACGCCGGCGGGCACGGCCTCGACCCCGCCGACGGCGATGTCGCGTTCGCTGTCGCTGGCCTGCCCGCCGGTGACGAAGGCGTGGGCGAGGACCACGGAGCGGGTGCCGGGGGCCCGGCCGGCCAGGTCGGCCCGGATCCGGTCCATGGCCGCGCCCAGCACCGCCTCGTGGCTGACCTTCGCCGCACCGAACTCGTCCTTGACCAGGGCCGGTTCCAGGTACGGAAGCCCGTACAGGGCGACATCACCGTGTACGTCGGCCAGCACCACGGGGTCGGCGCAGCCCGCGGGGTCCGTCCTGAGGTGGATCCCGGCCCGCCCGATCAGCCCGGCGCCGACGCCGAGGCGGCGGGCGGAGTCGTGGTTCCCGGAGATCATCACCGTCGGCACGCCGAGGTCGGCGAGCCGGTGCAGCGCCCGGTCGTAGAGCTCGACGGCGGGCAGCGGGGGCACGGCCCGGTCGTAGACGTCCCCGGCGACGAGGACGGCGTCGGCCTCGTGCTCGCGGACGGCGTCGACGAGGTGGTCGACGAAGGCCGCCTGGGCGGCGAGCAGGTTGACGCGGTGGAAGGACCGGCCCAGGTGCCAGTCGGAGGTGTGCAGGAACTTCACTCGACCGCTCCGACCCGCACGCTTGCTCTCCTCGTGTCCGCGCGCCGACCGGCCGCTCACCGCCCGGTCCCGCGCCCTCTCGCCCCGCACCCTCTCGCCCCGCACCGTCACCGGGCACCGTCGCGCCGGGCACCCTCGGGCCCGACACCCTCCGGCCCCGCGGGGACCCTCCAGGCTAACCCTTCCCCGCCGCCCGCCAGGCCCGGTCAGCCTTCCGCGTAGGCCTCTCCGCCGAGCTCGAAGCCCGCGGTTCCGGCGGTGGCGTCGGCGAGCCAGGCCCGGAAGGCCTCGACCTCCGCCTCGGGAAGGCCGATCTCGATCGAGACGGCCTCCCCGTAGCGCACGTCCAGTACCGCCCGGCCGGTGGAGCGCAGGTCGTTCTCGGTCTTCCCGGCCCGCTGGTGGTCGACGGTGACGGTGGCCAGCCGGTAGCGGTGCCGGGTGATCGTGCCGAGGGCGTCGAGGGCCTCGCCGACGACCCCTCCGTAGGCCCGGATCAGCCCGCCGGCGCCGAGCTTCACGCCGCCGTAGTACCGCGTGACGACGGCCACCGCGTAGCGGATGTCGCGCCGGGTCAGCATCTGCAGCATGGGCACCCCGGCGGTCCCGCCGGGTTCGCCGTCGTCGCTGGCCTTCTGGACGGAGGCGTCGGCGCCGATCACGTAGGCGTAGCAGTTGTGCGTGGCGGCGGGGTGCTCCTTGCGGACGCGCGCGATGAACTCCTGCGCCTCCCGCTCGGTCGCCGCGGGCGCGAGCGAGCACAGGAACCGCGAGCGGTTGATCTCGGACTCGTGCGTTCCCTCGCGGGCCACCGTCACGTACTGGTCTGCCTTCACCGCTCCACCCTACGGGGAATCGGACACCTGTCCTTTTCGTTGAGGCGAGCAGACCAGAGCAGAGCAGCGCGGTACGGACCAGCAGGAGGCGGCGCACGTGTACGGCGACCCGGCGACCATTCGCAAGATCCTCACCGAACTCGGTGACACCTGGGCCGTGGTGGGCCTGTCCAACAACCAGGACCGCGCGGCCTACGGCGTGGCCCGCGTGCTGAAGGCGTTCGGCAAGCGCGTCGTGCCCGTCCACCCGAAGGCCGAGACGGTGCACGGCGAGCCGGGGTACGCCTCGCTGGAGGCGATCCCGTTCAAGGTGGACGTGGTGGACGTGTTCGTGAACGGCGCGCTGGCGGGCGCGGTGGCGGACGAGGCGGTCGCGGCGGGCGCCGCTGCCGTCTGGTTCCAGCTGGGCGTGGTCGACGAGGCGGCCTTCGCCCGCACCCGCGAGGCGGGGCTGGAGATGGTCATGGACCGCTGCCCGGCGATCGAGATCCCGGCCCTGTAAGACGTCACAGACGTCACAGACGTACAGGGCGTCACAGGCGTCAGCCGTGGCCGTCGGCCCCCCGGACCGGGGGGATCGACACGGCCATGGTCATCTCCATCGGTCCGGCCCCCTCGTTGCGGTAGGCGTGCGGCACGTTGGCCTCGAAGGAGACGGCCCCGCCCGCCGGGACCACGTAACGGTCGTCGGCGAGCTCCAGGGTCAGCTCCCCGGCCGTGACGTGCAGCATCTCGAAGGTGCCGGCCGGGTGCGGGTCGGAGGCCGTGCCGGCCCCGGCCTCCAGCCGGTAGGTCCACATCTCCACCGGTCCGCGCCGGTCATCGCCGAGGAGCATGCGCGCCTCGCTGCCCACGCCACTGGACCACATCCGCACCCCCTGCCCCGGCTCGACCACGTGCACCTGTGGGGCGCGCTCGTGGTCGAGGAGGGTGGTGATGCTGACGCCGAGGGCGTCGGCCAGTTTGACCGTGGTGCCCACGCTGGGGTTCGTACGGGCCTGCTCGATCTGGATGATCATGCCGCGGCTCACCCCCGCGCGGGCCGCCAGCGCGTCCAGGGTGAATCCGCGCTCACCGCGCCACCGCTTGAGGTTCCGGGCGAGCGCCTGGGTGAGCTGTTCGAGGTCCGACACCATTCCGTCCAATATTTTGGATGACACAGTTCAATAGAGTGAACTAACCTGCGGTGTATTCGATGCTGCACTCCACCGTTCACCGCACTGTACTGCGAGGTCCTGCCATGACCGCCCTGTTCGCCCTGGCCACAGCCGTGCTGTGGGGCCTCGCCGATTTCGGCGGCGGGCTGCTGACCCGCCGGATACCGGCGCTGACGGTGGTCGTGGTCTCCCAGTTCGTCGCCGTCGCCGTGCTCGGGGCGATCGTGATCGGCACCGGCGCCTGGCGGGAGGCCGGTCCGCAGCTGTGGTGCGCGGTGGGCGCGGGCGTGGTCGGACCGGCCGCCATGCTCAGCTTCTACAAGGCGCTCGCCCTCGGCCCGATGGGCGTGGTCTCCCCGCTCGGCTCCGTCGGCGTGGTCGTACCGGTCGGGGTGGGGCTGGCGCTGGGCGAGCGTCCCGGCCCGGGGCAGTTCGCGGGCATCGCGGTGGCCGTCCTCGGCATCGTGCTGGCGGGCGGCCCCGAACTGCGCGGCGCCCCCGTGCAGCGGCAGGCCGTCGTCCTGACCCTGCTCGCGGCCTTCGGCTTCGGCGCGGTCATGGCCCTGATCGCCCAGGCCTCCACGACGCTGACCGGGCTGTTCCTGGCCCTCTTCGTCCAGCGGGTCACCAACGTCGCCGTGGGCGGCGCCGCCCTGTGGGCGCAGGTCCGGCGCGGTACACCGGCCCTGCCCGAAGGCACGGGGCCGCGGGTGCTGTGGAGCCTGCTGCCGGCCCTGGCCTTCGTCGGGCTGGCGGACGTCGCGGCCAACGGCACCTACTCCGTCGCCGCCCAGAACGGCCCGGTCACCGTGGCCGCCGTACTGTCCTCGCTGTACCCGGTGATCACTGCGTTCGCCGCCTTCGCCGTGCTGAAGGAGCGGCTGCGCAGCGTGCAGGCGGCGGGCGCCGGACTGGCCCTCGCGGGCACGGTCCTGCTCGCGGCGGGCTGACCCGCCGGGTCCGATACCGCCCGGCCTCAGGACTGCTCGGCCTCCGCGAGCAGCGCCAGCCCGCGCAGCTGCTCGGGCGTCATCCCGTCGGGGATCGGCACCGGCGCCGGGGTACGCAGCGGGGGCTGCCAGCCCGTCTCCGGCTCCCAGCGGCGCACGATCCTGGCGGGCGCGCCCGCCACCACAGCGTGGTCGGGCACCTCGCCCCGTACGACGGCGCCCGCGGCCACCACGACGTTGCGGCCCAGGCGTGCGCCCGGGAGGATCACCGCGCCGGTGCCGAGCCAGCAGCCCGGTCCGATCTCCACCGGCTCGCTGCGGGGCCACTGCCTGCCGACGGGCTCGTGCGGGTCGTCGTAACTGTGGTTGGTGGAGGTGATGTACACCCCCGGTCCGCAGAAGGTGTCGTCACCGATGCTGATCCGGGTGTCGGCGATGACGTGGCTGCCGCGTCCCAGGACCACGCCGTTGCCGAGCACGAGCACCGGGTCGGGGCCGAGATCGAGATCGGGCATCATCCCGGCGGTCAGGGTGACCTGCTCGGCGATGATGCAGTGCGCGCCGAGCCGGATCCAGGGCTCCCCGAAGACGGTGCCCTGGGGGAAGGCCAGCCGGGTGCCGTCGCCGATCGCGCCGAAGCGCAGCCGTCCGGGGTGCTGCGCGGTGACCGCGCCCGCCCGCTGCATCCAGCGCCAGCCCGCGTGCACCGCGCGGCTGGCGACCCGCCGGCGCAGGGCCGTCAGCGATGAGAACGTGTTCTGGTTCTTCGGCACCCGGCCACGGTAGTGCGCGCCGCCCCGGACGGCCCGGCCACACTCCTGTGATCTTCACCCCATCGCCGGGCCGCGGCGGCGCGTGCCCTACGGTGCCGGTAGCGCGGCATACGGAACCAGAGGGAAGTGACCATGACGCATCAGGCAGACCAGGGCCGGGCGGGACTCATCGCGGGCGTCGGCGACCGGCGGCCGTCCGTGGACCCGACGGCCTTCACCGCTCCGACCTCCGTCGTCGTCGGCGACGTCACCTTGGCGGCGGGCGCGAGCGTCTGGTACTCGGCGGTGCTGCGCGCCGACTGCGGCCCGATCACGCTCGGCGCGGACAGCAACGTGCAGGACAACTGCACGGTCCACGTGGACCCCGGCTTCCCGGTGTCCATCGGCGAGCGCGTGTCCATCGGCCACAACGCCGTCGTGCACGGCTGCACCGTGGAGGACGACTGCCTGATCGGGATGGGCGCGACCGTGCTGAACGGGGCCGTGATCGGCGCCGGTTCGCTGGTGGCCGCCCAGGCGCTGGTCCCGCAGGGCATGGTGGTCCCGCCCGGCTCCCTGGTCGCGGGCGTGCCGGCCAAGGTGCGGCGGGAGCTCACCGACGAGGAGCGCGAGGGGATCAAGGTCAACGCCGCCATGTACACGGAGCTGGCCGAGCAGCACCGCGCCTCGGTCACCCCGGACGCCTGAGCCGGCCCGTACCGGGCCGGTGCCCCGGCGGGCCTCAGTCGGAGGTCACCGCCACGGCCGTCGCCGGCTCCGCCTCGCGGACGGCGGCGGCCGCCTTCTTCATGCGGAAGCGCACGACCAGCGTCACGGTGAGCCCGAACAGCAGGGCCACCACCAGCGCCAGCCAGGAGAACCGCTTCAGCCACGGCTCGGCGACGATCCCGACGGTGTAGATGACCGCCGTGGTGCCGCCCGCCCACAGGATGCCGCCGAGGACGTTCGCGATCAGGAACCGCCAGTACGGCATGCGCAGCACGCCCGCCAGCGGACCGGCGAAGATCCGCAGCAGGGCGACGAACCGGCCGAAGAACACGGCCCACATGCCCCACCTGTCGAAGGAGCGCTCCGCCAGGGCCACGTGCTCGGGCCCGAAGTGCTTGGGGAAGCGCCGCCCGAGCCGCTCCAGCAGCGGCTTGCCGCCGCGGCGGCCGATCGCGTAGCCGATGGAGTCGCCGATGATCGCTCCCGCGATCGCGCAGAGGCCCAGGACCACGGGGTCGATGTGGCCGTGCTGCGAGGCCAGCAGGGCCGCGCTGACCAGGATGATCTCCCCGGGCAGCGGGATGCCGAGGCTTTCCAGTCCGATGACCAGCCCCACCAGGAGATAGACACTGATCGCCGGAATCGTCTCCAGCCATTCCTGGATGTGCACCGGAACGTCCTCCCGAGTCCTCACCGGCGCGCCCCCGTGACACACCGAACGGGCAGCCTATCCGCTCCCCACGACGGCCTTCGCCCGCAGTGGGAGTTCGCGGGAGGAACGACCGGCGAACACCTCGCGACGGCCTGAACCCGGCACCCACGCCTGCCGCTCCGCGTCCCAGGACGACAGGGTCCGCGCGTCGACGTCCAGGGTGACCCGCCGGGACTCCCCCGGTGCCAGCTCCAGGCGCCGGTACCCGGCCAGGGCCCGCACCGGCTGCTTGTCCCGCGGCCCCGGGGACGGGCCGACGTAGACCTGCGCCACCTCGGTGCCCTTGCGGCGGCCGGTGTTGCGGACGGTGAACTCCACGCGCAGCCCGCCGTGTTCGGGGCGGACGGTGAGGTCCTCGTAGCCGAAGGTGGTGTACGAGAGCCCGTGCCCGAAGGGGAACAGCGGGGTCTCCTTCCGCGCGTCGTACCAGCGGTGGCCCACGTGGACGCCCTCGGCGTACTCCAGGCGGCCGCCCGCCCCCGGATAGCGCACCGGGTCCCCGGCGACCGGGGTCGCCTTCTCGTCGGCCGGGAAGGTCTGGGTGAGCCGCCCTCCCGGGTCCACGTCCCCGAAGAGGACGTCGGCGGTGGCCCCCGCGCCCTCCTGGCCCGGGTAGTACATCTGGAGGACGGCCCCGGTACGGGAGAGCCACGGCATGGTCGTACTGGAGGAGGTGTTCAGCACCACCGTGGTCCGGGGGTTGGCGGCGGCGACGGCCTCGATCAGCGCCGGCTGGCCGCCCGGCAGGCCCAGGGAGGTGCGGTCGCGGCCCTCGGTGGCGTCCTCGTACGCGAACAGCACGACGCTGTGCGCCTCGCGGGCGGCCTTCACCGCCTCGGCGACGTCGGCGGCCCGGGTGGCGCGGGTGGTGTGCCGCAGCCGGAAGCGCTGGCCGGCGCCGCCGCCCCGGGCCGTGACCTGCAGGCGGTGCGCGCCGGCCGCCAGCCGGACGGTGTGGCGGCGGACGGCCGCCCCGTCGGGGGCGACGCCGAGCAGTCCGCCGGCGTAGGCCTCGGCCGCGCCCTGCCGTACGGGGAAGAGCTCCGTCCCGTCGAGGCGTACGGAGGGCCGCGCGCCGGTGTAGTGGACGAGCAGGGTCCACTCGTCCTCGGCGGCCAGGGTGAAGCGGCCGTCGTGGGTCCAGGTGCTGCCGGGGGCCACGCCGCGGTCGTCCAGCGCCGCGGGCGGGGTCAGCAGCGCCGCCGGGAGGGGCCGCCCGTACACGTCCTCGCCGAGGGCGTAGCGGACGGTGGCGTCCTTGCCGGCCCGGCGCCCGATCGCGGCGAGCGGGGAGTCCGCCCGGTCCGGGCGCACGTGCGCGCTGCCGCCACCGCCGACGAAGGGCACCCGGCCGGTGGGGCCGATCACCGCCAGGGACCGGGCGGCGGCCCCGGTCAGCGGCAGGGTTGCGTCGACGTTGCGCAGCAGCACGGCCCCGGCGGTGGCCACCTTGCGGGCGGTGCGGGCTCCGGCGGCCGGGTCGCGGGCGGGCCGTGCGGGCGGATGCGCGGCCAGCAGCGTGAAGCGGTCCATGGTGGTCAGGATCCGGCGTACGGCGGCGTCGACGGCGTCCTCGTGCACCGAGCCGCCGTGCACCGCCTGGCGCAGCGGTGCGCCGTAGCGGGTGCCGGAGGGCATCTCCATGTCCAGTCCGGCGGTGATCGCGGCGACGGTGCCGTGGGTGGCGTTCCAGCCGGACACCACCCAGCCGTCGAAGCCCCACAGGCCGCGCAGCACGTGGTCGATGAGCGGCCGGTTCTCGGAGGCGTAACTGCCGTTGACCTTGTTGGAGGCGCCCATCACCACGCCCGCGCCGGCGGCGGCCGCGGCCTCGAACCCGCGCAGCTCCGTCTCGTGGAGGGTCTGGTCGTCCGCGATGGCGTCGATGGTGTCGCGGCCGTGTTCCTGGTTGCCGAGGGCGAAGTGCTTGACGGCGGCGATCAGTCCCTCGTCCTGGATGCCGCGGACCACCTCGCCGACCAGGTCTGCGGTCAGCCGCGGGTCCTCGGAGAAGGTCTCGAAGTTGCGTCCCGCGTACGGGGTGCGGATGAGGTTGGCCATCGGCGCCAGCAGGACGTCCTGGCCCAGGGCGCGGCCTTCGCGGCCGAGCACCCGGCCGTATGCGCGGGCCAGCGCCGGGTCGAAGGCGGAGGCGAGCAGGACGGGCGCGGGCAGTGCGGTGGCGGGTTTCGCGACGCGCACCCCGGCGGGCCCGTCGGCGAGGCGCAGCGGCGGGATCCCCAGGCGCGGTACGCCGGGTACGTATCCGGCCTGGCCCAGCGGGGCGGGGTCGCGGGCGCCGTGCAGGAGGGCGGTCTTCTCGTCGAGGGTGAGCTGGTCGAGGAGGGCGTCGATCCGGGCACCGGAGCCGGACTTCCCGGCGGCGGCCGGTGCCGGGGCCGCCGTACGGGGCAGGGCGCCGGGCGGCACGGTGGCCACGCAGCCCGTCCCGCCGAGGGCCGACCCGGCGGCGGCGCCCAGCGCGCCGAGCAGCCGGATCGCGGAACGTCTGGACACGGCCTGGCTCAACGGCGCTCCCTGGGCTGACGGGAGCGGCCCGCGCCGGACCGCTCCCGGGGCCACTGTGCGC
>NZ_JBHWBP010000286.1:0-9900 GCF_042735575.1 Streptomyces sp. NPDC059564
GGGGGGGGGGGCGTGGGGGGGTGGTGGGGGGGGGGGGGGGCGCCCGGGGGGGGGGGGGCGGGGGGGGGTCGGGGGTGGGGGGGGGCCGGGGGGGGGGGGGGGGTGCCGTCCGGGGTAGGCATGATTCATGGCGCCCTGTCCGGTGCTGCGTCGGCAGAAGGCACCGCGCGCCAACACATCACGTTTTACATCCCGGACGGCACCCCGCCCCCGGCTACGGCTACGGCTGGGGCTTCGGGGTCTTCGTCCAGGGCCAGCGGAGCTTCGGCTTCTCGCCCGTCGGGGCGAACGTGTACTTCCAGCCCTTCTGGAGGCCCAGGCGCTTCGTGTAGCCCGCCGGGACCCGTTCGTACAGCAGGACCGTCGGGGGGCAACCGTCGGGGGCGGGGACGGGGATCTCGTACCACTTCGGGGGGTGGCCGGTCGGGCCGAGGAGGATGGGGAGGACCCGGCCGTCCATCGGGCCGCCCTCGAACGGCGTCGGTTCGCTTCTCACCCCACCAGTGTCACAGCAGGTGGGCCGCCTCGGAGACCACCGGGATCACGCGCCGGGCGAGGACGCCGACGGGGCCGTCGGCCGACTCCAGGGCCAGGGCGGCCCGGGCGGCTGCGGCCGTTTCGGGGTCGGTGGCGGCGGTGGCGGTGAGGAGGGCGATGAACTGGTCCAGGAGCCAGTCGCGCAGCGGGCCGGCCTCGGGCTGCCTGCCCTCGTCGATCCAGATCAGCGAGGCGGCCTCGACCGCCGTGATCCAGGTGCGGACCATCATCCGCAGCCGCGGGCCCGGATCCGGGGTCCCGAGGTGGAAGAGGATCTGCTCGGCCGCCGCACGGCGGATCCCGTCGACCGTCGCCGTCGTGCGGGAGGTCTCCACGACGCTGCCGCCCTGGAGGAGTGCGGAGAAGCCGGTGTGGTGTTCGTCGACGAAGGCGAGGTAGCGGTCCAGGGCCCGGGAGAGCCGCTGGGTGAGCGGGCCCTGCTGGGGTTCGGCGAAGCAGAGTTCGAGGACGTCGGCGGCGGAGCGCAGGGCGGCCTCGTACAGCTGCTGCTTGCCGCCCGGGAAGTAGCGGTAGACGAGCGGGCGCGAGACCCCGGCGGCCTCCGCGACGTCGTCGAGGGAGACCTCCTCCGGGGCCCGGTGCGCGAACAGCGACAGGGCGGCGTCGAGGAGTTGGGCCCGCCGCTCCTCGACGCTCAGCCTGCGGTACGCGCGTACGGTCATGCACGCAGGGTAGACGACGCCCTTCAGGCCAGGAGGCCGGAGCTCTTCCACAGCCGGCGGCCCACACCGCGCAGCACGCCGATGTCGTCGAGGAAGTCGGTGAGCCGCTTGGCGCCGGCCTGCATGACCTCCCGGCGGTGGCCGCTGGCCCTGACCTGGGCGACGGCTTCGCGGCGGTCGAGGCCGATGTTGTCGTAGACCTGCGGGTTGACGAAGGCGAGGGAGAAGACGCGGGCGGCCTCGCCGCAGCTGATCCGGGTGAGTTCCTGCTCCCAGCGCGGGGCCGTCAGCATCTGGCGGCGCAGTTCCTCGCGGGCGTAGCGGACGTGCCGGGCCTCCTCGATGACGTGGATCCGGGTGACTCCGCGCACCAGGGGCTGGATCCGCTCGTCGGGGAAGGTCAGGCGCTGCATCCAGTCGAGGATCTCCTCGCCGAGGAGGGTGCAGGCGAAGGAACCGGGGGTGGTGGAGACCGTCTTGAGGACGCGGGCGAGGTTGTGGTTGACGCGGGAGACGGGGTAGGCCGGGGTGCCGCTCTCACGGATCATGCGGGCGAACATCATCGAGTGGCGGCACTCGTCGGCGATCTCGGTGAGCGCGTACCGGACGTGGTTGCTGGTCAGCGACTTGTCGTAGATGTGCCGGACCAGCAGCTGCATGAGGATGATCTCGAACCAGATGCCGAGCGAGCCGAGCGCGGCGGCCTCGTGGCGGGAGAGGTCGATGCGCTGCTCCTCCCCCATCTTCTTCCACAGGGGGGTGTCGTAGAGGGAGAGCAGCTCGGGCGGCCAGTAGTACTTGCCGTCGATCGGCGGGGCGCCCCAGTCGAGTTCGGTGTCGGGGTCGAAGGAGTGCTTGGCGGAGGATTCGAGCAGTCGTTCGGCGATCTGCTCGCGGTCCTTGAGCGGGCCGAGGGCGTCCCTCAGCGCGGCTCGTTCCGTCACTGTCGTCATGGCTTCGGGCACCTCGTGGTCGGGTTACCTGCGGTCACCTCTTATGAGACTGCCTGTCAGCAAGGTCGTCAATCCCCCGCGCACGACTTGTTGACCCCGCGTCTACCAACGTGTGACCCTGCCAACCACCGTGTCCCGCAAGGCAGTCGAGGAGGCGTCAGTGTCGACGCACGAGCTCTACACCAAGTCCCCGGGTGAGGACGTCTGGCAGATCCCCGCCTCCGGTTCGGCCCGCTTCAGCTGGGAGTACGCGGGGGGCCGCGAACGGCTCCTCGCGCTCTACCAGAAGGGCAAGGACAAGCAGTGGGACGGCGCCAAGCGCATCGACTGGGACATCGAGGTGGACCCGTACGACCCCCTCGGCACCCCCGACGAGATGCAGACGCTGTACGGCACGCGGCACTGGGCCAAGATGACCGACCGGGACAAGGGCGAACTGCGCCGGCACTACAGCGCCTGGAACTTCAGCCAGTTCCTGCACGGCGAACAGGGCGCGATGGTGTGCGCGGCGCGCATCGTGGAGTCGGTGCCGGACCTGGACGCGAAGTTCTACTCCGCCACCCAGACCATGGACGAGGCCCGGCACGCCGAGATCTTCGGGCGCTTCCTGCACGAGAAGGTCGGGATGCTCTACCCGGTCAACGACAGCCTCCAGGGGCTGCTGGGCGACACCCTGCGCGACTCCCGCTGGGACATGCCGTACCTGGGCATGCAGGTGCTGATCGAGGGGCTGGCGCTGGCCGCGTTCGGGATGATCCGCGATACGACGGACAAGCCGCTGCCCAAGCAGATCCTGGCGTACGTGATGCAGGACGAGGCCCGCCACGTGGCCTTCGGGCGGATGGCCCTGCGGGACTACTACAAGCAGCTCACGGACGCGGAACTGCGCGAGCGCGAGGAGTTCGTGATCGAGGGCTGCCACCTGATGCGCGACCGGCTGCGCGGGGTGGAGGTGCTGGAGAACTTCGGGATCCCGAAGCGGGAGGCGGAGGAGTTCAGCGAGCAGTCGGAGTTCCTGCACCTGTTCCGGAAGCTGCTGTTCAGCCGGATCGTGCCGTGCGTGAAGGACATCGGGCTGTGGGGCGAGCGACTCCAGAAGGCCTATCTGGAGATGGGCGTCTTCGACATGGGCGACTCGAACCTGGACCTGCTCATGACCCAGGACGAGGAGATCGCCGAGGCCCTCGACCGCGAGCGCTTCGCGGCCGAGGAGCGGGAGCGGGTGGCGGAGGTGGAGGCAACCATCCGGGAGGCGGCCGACGGGGAGGGCGCCGTGACGGGGTCCGTGGAGGAGGGGTCCGCCGGGGAGGGGTCTGGAGAGGCGGACGCCTGACGCAGGGCGCCTGACGCAGGGCTCCGGCCGTCGGGCTCCGGCCGTCGGGCGGGGCCAGACGGCCGGGCTAGGCGGCCGGGCCAGACGGCCGGGCTAGGCGGCCGGCCGGGCCGACAGGGCCGCCTGCATCACCGCGCGCGCGATCGGGGCCGCCGCGCCGTTGCCGCTGATGTCCCCGCGGACCGCCGACGCGTCCTCGACCACCACGGCCACCGCCACCGCCGGCTGCGGCGCGCCCTGGGCGCGGGCCCAGGAGATGAACCAGGCGTACGGGGTCCCCGCGTTGCCCACCCCGTGCTGGGCCGTGCCGGTCTTGCCGCCGACCACCGCCCCGGGGATCGCCGCGTTGCGCCCGGTGCCGTTCTCCACCACCTTCACCATCAGCTCCTGCATCAGCAGCGCGGTGGCCGGGCTCATCGCGCGGCCCATGGTGCGCTGGGCGGTGCGGCGGACCTGGGAGCCGTCGTCCTGGGTGGTGCGGTCCACCAGGTACGGGGTCTTGAGCTCGCCCCCGTTGGCCACCGCCGCGGCCACCATCGCCATCTGCAGCGGGGTCGCGGTGGTGTTGAACTGCCCGATCGAGGAGAGCGCGAGCTGGTCGGGGCTCATGTCGGTGTCGAAGTTCGAGCGGGACACCCAGGAGGGCACCCGCAGCCCCTCGTCGTTGAACCCGAACCGGTCCGCGGCCTCCGCCATCCGCCGCAGGCCGACCTGCACCCCGATCTTGGCCATCACCGTGTTGCAGGAGAACTGCACCGCCTCCGCCATGGAGGCGTCCTGGCAGCCCGTGCCCGCGTTCGGCAGCAGGGTGCTGGTGCCGGGGAGCGGGTACGGGTCGGGGGTCTGGGTCGGGGCGTCCACGTCGGTGACCACGCCCGCGTCGAGGGCCGCGGCCGCCGTCACGATCTTGAACGTGGAGCCGGGCGGGTAGGTCTCGCGCAGCGCCCGGTTCAGCATCGGCTTGGCGGGGTCCGCGTTCAGCCGCTGCCAGGCCGCCTTGACCTTCGTACCGGTGCCGGAGAGCCGGCCCGGGTCGTAGGAGGGGCTGCTGACCAGGGCCAGGATCCGGCCCGTCGCCGGCTCCACGGCGGCGACCGCGCCGCGCTTGCCGCCGAGTCCCCGGTACGCGGCCCGCTGCACGGCGGCGCGCAGGGTGGTGACGGCGTTCCCGCCGCCGGGGCGGCCGCGCGAGAGCTCGTACCAGAGGGGGAAGGCGGAGAGGCCCGGGTCGGTGCCGGAGAGGACGGGGTCCTCGGCGCGCTCGACGAAGCTGGTCCCGTACGTCTGGGAGGAGAAGCCGGTGACGGGCGCGTAGAGGGGGCCGTCGGCGTACGTGCGCTCGTAGCGCAGGAGCTGGCCGCTGTCGCGGGAGCCGGTGACGGGCTTGCCGTCGACCAGGATCTCCCCGCGCGGTTCGGCGTAGCGCTCGACGGCGGGCCGCTTGTTGGCCGGGTTCGCGCCGTAGGCGGCGGCCTCCCAGACCTGCACCCGGGCCACGTTGACCAGCAGGGCGGCGAGCAGCAGCGCGCAGAAGTACGCGCACCAGCGGATGTAGCGGATCAAGCGGCGGCCTCCTCGGCGGGGCGGGGGCGCCGGGCGTTGTCGCTGAGCCGGACCAGCAGCGCGACGATGATCCAGTTGGTGACGACGGAGGAGCCGCCCTGGGCGAGGAAGGGCATGGCCATGCCGGTGAGCGGGATCAGGCCGGTCACGCCGCCCGCGATGACGAAGACCTGCAGGGCGATGATCGAGGCGAGCCCGGTCGCGAGGAGCCGCCCGAAGGGGTCGCGCAGCGCGAGTCCGGCGCGGAAGCCCCGGGACACGAGGAGCCCGTAGAGGAGCAGGATCGCGGTGAGGCCGACGAGTCCGAGCTCCTCGCCGGCGGTGGCGAGGACGAAGTCCGACTTGGAGGCGAAGCCGATGAGGAAGGACTGGCCGTGGCCGAGGCCCGAGCCGAGGAGGCCGCCGGCGGCGAAGGCGAAGAGGGACTGGGCGAGCTGGCCGGGTCCGTCGCCGCGCTCGATGGAGGCGAAAGGATTCAGCCAGTCGTCCACGCGGGTGTGCACGTGCGGCTCGAAGGTCCCGACGGCGTAGGCGCCGAGGGCGGCCAGGACCAGCCCGATGGCGATCCAGCCGATCCGGCCGGTGGCCGTGAACAGCATGATCACGAAGAGGCCGAAGAAGAGCAGCGAGGTCCCGAGGTCCCGCTCCAGGACCAGCACGCCCACACTGAGCAGCCAGATCGCGAGGATCGGCCCGAGGACGCGGCCGGGGAGCAGGCGCAGCTTCCAGAAGATCCGGCGGCCGGTGAGGGCGAGGGCGGTGCGGTTCGCGGCGAGGTAGGCGGCGAAGAACACGGCGAACAGGATCTTGGCGAACTCCCCCGGCTGGAAGGACAGTCCCGCGAAGCGGATCCAGATGTGGGCGCCGTTGACGGCCGGGAAGAAGACGGGGACGAGCATCAGCGCGAGCGCGACGGTGACGGAGAGGTACGCGTACTTCTGGAGCGCGCGGTGGTCGCGCAGCCCGGCCACGGCCAGGACGAAGAGGGCCACCCCGAGCGCCGACCAGCGCAGCTGGGCGCCCGCGCCGCTCTCGCCGGGGGTGGCGAGGTCGAGCCGCTGGATCAGGACCAGGCCGAGGCCGTTGAGCAGCACCGCGATCGGGAGCAGGAGCGGGTCGGCGTACGGGGCCCGGAACCGGACGGCGAGGTGCGCGAACAGCGCGGCGACGGCCAGGCCCGCGGCGTAGCGGGCGGTGGGGCGGGGGGCGTGGCCGGTCGCCGCGAGGCCGACGTAGAGGTGGCCGAGCACGGAGATCAGGACCGCGCCGGCGAGCAGTGTCAGCTCGATGCCGCGGCGCCGGGCGGCGCGGGCATCGGGGGGCGGGGGCGGAGCGGGCTCCGTCACCTTCGCCGTCAGAGCGGTCATACGGGGAAACGTAGCAAGGCGGGGGCGAGTATGTCCGCTTATGTCATAGTGTGCCGAAGAGTCGTCAGAAACGGTCAGGAGTAGGGAGCCCCGGCTCATGGGACCAGTGGAATTCATCGTCCTCGCCTTCCCGGAGGAGCAGCTCCGGGTACCGGCCGTCGAGGCCGTGATGGGACTGCGCAAGACCGGGGTGGTCCGGCTGATCGACGGCCTCGTCACGACGAAGACGGCGGCGGGCGAGGTGACGGCGGCGGAGTTCGACGAGTACGTCGAGCTACGGGGCCTCCTGGCGGGCCGCGACGTGGCCCGGCTGATCGGGCCCGAGGACGTACGGGAGGCGGCGGAACTGCTGGACCGGGGCAGCTGCGCGCTGCTGCTGGTGGTCGAGCACGTGTGGGCGCAGGACGCGGCGCTGGCCGTACGGGCTGCGGGCGGGCGGATCGTGGGCTCGGTCCGCATCCCGGCGGAGCGGGTGGGGGTGGCGTGATGTTCATCCGGCCGGTGGGCGCGACGGTCTCGGCGGCGGTCCGCCCGGCGGGCCACCCGCTGCTACGGGGCCTGCTGCGGCGGGCGGCGGGCGCGGCGGAGTGGGCGACGGCTGAAAGCGCGGCGGAGGAACTGGAGGCGGCGCTGGAGGAGGAACCGTACGGGGAGTTCGGGGAGGAGCCGTTCGGGGAGTTCGCGGAGGAGGCGGGGGCGGAGGGGGCTGCGGAGGCGGAGCGAGCTGCGGAGGCGGAGGCTGCCCCCGCACCCCCACCCGCCTCCGGCACCACCCTGGTAGCGGAACTGACCCAACTCGCCGACCTGACCCGCCAGGGCCTCCTGACCCCGGAGGAGTTCACCACGGCGAAGCAGCGGCTGCTGCGGGGGTGACGGGACCCGAGCGGATCCGGATCAGAGAAGGTATGGGGCTTTCCCGTCCGTCTCATCGTCCTTCCGCGTCGGGCCGGTCCCTCAAGGGCGCTCCCTTCGGTCGCGTCGCTTCGCGATGGCCTACGGCCACCCTTGACCGACCGGCCCGCCACGGAAAAACGAAGACAGCCGGGAAACCCCCAAAAGAACGTTCACGGGGCAGGAGCCAAGAGGAGCGGCCCCGTCAGCGATGCCCGACCCCTCCCCTCCTGGGCGGGCCCGAGATCCGGGCCGACATCGCGGTCTCTCCGGACCGGGAGGGGCCTGACAACACCAGACAGCGCAAACACCGTCGCCAGACACCGCCAAGGGCGAGTACGCGGCAGGCCGCCACGCGTCAGCTTGCGGCGGACCGTTCCTTATCCAGCGCGAAGACCTCGTCGAAGACCTGCCGTGCCGCCTGCTGGGATTCGGGGGTCAGGGAGCCGCGTCGCTGCTCGTAGTCGGCCAGGTACTCGTCCAGAATCTGGCCCCGCAGCTCTCGCTTCCCGGTGCGCGGGCCGGGGGCAGCCGGGTAACGAGGGCTCACGACTGTTCCACCTCTGTCATGAGGAGACGGAGGGTCAGGGAGTGCTTTTCCGGCGGCAAGGCGTCCAGTGCCGTACGTGCGTAGGCAGTCCCGCCGGATACGTCGCCCGACCGGGCCAGCATCAGGCCCCGGTGCATCTCCAAGTGGGTCGCGAAGCGGGGAAGTGTGGAGGGAAGCCCGGCCCGCGCCGCTTCCTGCGCTGCGACGGCCGTTGCTTCGTCTCCGAGCCGGGCTGCAAGCAGGGAGGTGAAGACGTTGACCCGCCACCAGGGGACGGCGTAGTCCGAGGTCTGTTCGTGCGATCCAGCTTGATCGAAGACGCGCCGGCCATCGGTGAGCAGCCTCCGCGCCGTGGCGTGGTCGCCCCGGATCGCTGCCGCGTGCGCCTTGCCGAAGACGGCGTTCAGGAGTCCGAGCGACGGTCTGTCGCTGATGGCCATCGCCTGATCGGCCATCACGTCGGCCACGCCCAGGGCGGCCCCCTCGTACCCGAGAGCGATGGCGGCACGTCCCCGTACCCAGACGCGCGTGTCGTCGTCCCCGGATTCGTCGGCCGCGTTCGCTGCCATCCGGTACCAATGGACGGCCTTGGCCCCGTCCGAGCCCGGGAACGTCTTTGCGTACAAGGTCATCAGTCTGGCTGCGACGGACCACAACCGGCGATCGTCGAGTTGTTGTTGCACAGTGACCAGTTCCGCGCTGACTCGCCGCTGGATGTCGGCAGCGCCCAGGCTCATGTACTCGGTTCCGTACGTCGTCAGCTTGGCCTCCCAGGCGTCCACGGACGGCCCCCCGGACAGTCGCGCCGCGAACCCTGCACTGAGCAGGTCCGAGGCGACGACGGGGGCTATGGCGGCCCCGGCCAGGTCGGTAAGGAACTCGCGTCGGTCCACTTGACCTTCCAAGACAGCTAGCGGTACGTCGAGCGTGGCGGAAAGCGCGGCAAGGTAGAACGCGCCGGGCGTGACCTTGGAACGCTCCCAGTTGCTCACGTACTCCCGTGTCAGCGTCGTGCCGTACGCCGTGTTGACCGCTGACGCCAACCGCCCCTGGCTCCATCCACGAGCCGTGCGGAGATCCTTGATCAGCTCCCCGAGTCGCATGTCCCCAGCGTGCCACTGCGGATGCCACCGGGTAGGGCTGTTTCGCCCTGCTGACGCGGCTTGCCACTAGAGATCTCACTGGGCGGTGCCACTCATCCGGCGAGACGATCCACCCAGTGCTCGGATCCGAGGGGACGGCGGGATATGGCAATCAGCAACGCGACCGACGAACCCCAGTGGGAGTACGTGACCTACGCGCCGAGCGGCAACCGCTGTTCCGTCTGCAAGGAGCCGATCAAGCCCCTTGAACCCGTGCGCCGGGGACGTACGGACTGCTCGCCCGGACCGCCCGCCGTGACCTATCGGCACACCGACGAATGTGCCGGTCAGGTCGTGACCGCGTGATGGACATGCAGACCTGGCGGGACGCGCACACACGGGCCACGGACGCCCGTGAAGCCCTCGTGGCCGCCCTGGCCGCCCTCGATCTCCCCGATTCGGCATGGCACACCGTGCGCCCTGTCGTGACCCACACCGGGACCCCTTACGTCCACCTGGGAATGATCCGGGCGGACGTGATCGAACAGGTGGCTGAGGCCCTTCGGCTGCCGTCCGTCTCCGGGCACATCCCAGCCCCAGACGCGCGTCGGACGCCGGGCAAAGAGGAGCATGGAGCGATCTGACGCGTCTGTCCGCTGCTGAGGGGTTTCTGAGCGCTGTTTCGTGCGGGTAAGGCCCCTCCCGTTCCGGAGAGACCGCGATGTCGGCCCGGATCTCGGCCCACCCTGGCGCGGAGACGCCTCGGGCGTCGCTGACGGGGCCGCTCCTCTTCGCTCCTGCCCCGTGAACGTTCTTTTGGGGGTTTCCCGGCTGTCTTCGTTTTTCCGTGGCGGGACGGTCTGTCAAGGGTGGCCGAAGGCCATCGCGAAGCGACGCGACGAAGGAGCGCCCTTGACAGGCCGTCCCGACGCGGAAGGACG
>NZ_JBHWBP010000287.1:0-9878 GCF_042735575.1 Streptomyces sp. NPDC059564
CGGTCGCCGCGGCCGCGGGCCGCCGCCAGGGAGTCGTATCGGTCACCGCGTACCCGGCCCGTCGAGGGCCCTGCCGCCGGAGACCGGCGAGGGCAGGGCCCACCAGGCCGCCAATCCGATGATCACCCCGGTCAGCACGGTGGACGGCCCCCCGATGTCCGCGTAGAGGAAGTCGGTCAGCTGCCACATGAACAGCCCGAGGCCGATCAGCCCGCAGTCCCGGATCCCCCGTGCGGAGCGGTCCGCGGCGTACCGGCGCAGCCCGGCGACGAGCAGCACGGCCCAGCCGCCCGCCAGGGCCAGCAGTCCGGTCAGGCCCTGCTCGCCGAGGACGAGGAGGTACATGTTGTGCGGGGACAGCAGCGGCTGCTTGATGAACGCCTGGCCCGCGCCGGCGGTGTCGCTGCCGGAGGACAGCCCCAGCGAGGAGTGCCCGTCCCGGTGCGCCGGGAAGCCCTTGAGCCCCACGCCCACCGCCGGCCGCTCCCGCCACATCGACTCGGCGGCGGCCCACATCGTGTAGCGGTCGGTCACCGACTGGTCGGGCGCGCTCGACACCTGGGTGATCGAGGTCAGCCGCTCGGCGACCATGTCGGAGCCGACGCCGAGCCCGCCCACCAGCACCACGCCCACCGCGGCCAGCGCGGCCAGCACCTTCAGGGCCCGCCGGATCCCGGCCATCCCCATCACCAGCAGCGCCGCGCCGAAGGTGGCGATCCAGGCACCCCGGCTGAAGGACAGCACCAGCGGCACCACCAGGACCAGTGCGCAGCCCCCGGCGATCCGCCGGACCCGGGCCGGGAGCCCGGGCGCGAGCGCGGCGGCGGTCGCGACGACCAGTCCGTACGCGACGACGGTGGCCATGCCCATCACGTCGCCGGGGCCGAAGGTGCCCACGGCCCGGATGTCCTCGCCCTGGTAGGAGGCCCCGGTGTGGGTCGCGTACTGCACGACCCCCACCGCTCCCTGTACCAGCGCGAGCACCACGAAGCACCCGGCGGCCAGCCGGAACTCGCGGGCGTCACGCACCAGCAGCACCACGGCCGCCGGGACGAGCACGAAGACCTGGAGGTAGCGCACGAAGCCCGGCAGGGCGGCGTGCGGGTCCCCGGCGGTCATCGTCGCCACCGCGAGCCCCACCCCGGGTGCCCCGAGGACGAGCACGCCCAGCGGGGTCAGCGCCCGCACCCGGCCCCGCAGCGCCTGCACCCCGCAGACGAGGGCGAGCAGCAGCGAGGCGGCGTCGGCGGGCCCGACCTTCCCGGAGGCGGTCGCGTCCCCCGCCGGGAGCGGGGCGAGGAGGAACAGGACGGTCGCGGCGAGCGGCAGCAGCGGCCAGTGACGGCGCAGCAGGCCGGCCAGATCGGTCGGGCCGGTCCGGCCGGTCGCATCGGGGAACCGGGCGGACCCGGTCGCGGCGAGGCTCATGGGTCAGCTCCCTCCCAGCCGGAAGCGGAAGAAGGAGGCCGCGGTCCGCGCCAGGATCCACAGGTCCTGCCACAGCGACCAGGTGTCGATGTAGTGGTTGTCGAAGCGGGCCCGGTCCTCGATGGAGGTGTCCCCGCGCAGCCCGTTGATCTGGGCGAGTCCGGTGATCCCGACGGGCATCCGGTGACGGGCCTCGTATCCGGGGTGGACGCTGCTGAACTTCGCGACGAAGAAGGGGCGCTCCGGCCGGGGACCGACCAGGCTCATGTCACCCCGTACGACGTTCCACAGCTGCGGCAGCTCGTCCAGGGAGGACTTGCGCAGGAAGGAGCCGACGGGGCTCATCCGGCGGTCGCCGGCCACGGTCCAGCGGGTGGCGGACTCGTGCTCGTCGGCGCGCAGGGTGCGGAACTTCAGCAGGGTGAAGGGGCGCCCGTACAGGCCGACCCGCTCCTGACGGAAGATCACCCCGGGTCCGTCGGAGAGCCGTACGGCCAGCGCGCAGGCGCCCATCACGGGGGCGGCGGCGAGCAGGGCGAGGGCGGCGAGCAGGGAGTCGATGGCCCGCTTCGCGGTGCGCTCCAGGGTGCGGGCGGGGCGCGGCAGCAGCGGCTGTACGGCGTACCCCCACAGCTGGTCGGCGGGCTGCGTGACCCGCATGCCGGTGACCTTGGCGGTTCCGGCGGGGTCGGCGAGCCAGAGCCGGCAGCCGTGGTCGTGGAAGAGCCGGACCAGGGAGGCGGTGCGTTCGTCGGCCTCGGGGGGCCGGGTGAACACGGCGTCGCGGACGGAGTTCTGGATGACGGCGCGCCGGATGTCCTCGTGGGTGGCGAGTACGGGGAGCTGCCCGCGTTCCCCGTCGGCGGGGGCGGCGGTGTCGGCGATCCCTACGGGCCGCAGCCCGTACTCGGGGCGCCCGTGCAGCGCGGCGGCGACCGCTCCGGCGCCCTCCCCGGGGCCGACGACGAGGGCGGAGACGGGCCGGCGGACGGCGGTGCGGCGGCGGAGCCGGTGGACGGTGCCGCGCCCGGCGCAGACCAGGGCGGTCTGGAGGCAGACGGCACCGAGAAGGGCGCTCCAGCCGAGGGCCTGCTCGGGCCTGGCGGCGCCGAGCACGGCGGCGGCCCCGCACCACAGCACGGCGGACCGCGCGGCCAGCGCGGGCAGTTCGAGCAGCGCGGAGGGGGTGAGCCGGGGCCGGTAGAGGCCGCCCTGCGCGTGCAAGGCGGCGAGCAGGACGAGGAGCAGCACGACGGACGGGCCCACGGCCTGCGGCGGCAGGACCGTGGCGGGCAGGGTGGCCGCGGTGACGACGGCGGCCAGGGCGTCGGCGGCGAGCAGCGGGGTGACGCCGTCGCGGCGGCGGACCCGCTGCGGCCGGACGGCGGGCCGGGCCTGGTCGGCGCGGGGCCCGCGCGGGGGGTGGATCGCGGTCACGGCACGGCGGGGCTCCGCGGGTGGCGCGGGCGCGAAGGCGCTGCCGCCGGCGGGCCCCGTGCCGCCCTGCCCGGTGTGCCGGGCGGGTGCGCTGTCCATCGTCATCGGCTGATGCGCTCCTGGTTCAAGGGCCGGGGCCTGCCCAGCAGTTCGTGGTACAGGCCGGTGACCGCGTCCGTGGTCCGCCGCACGTCGAACTCGGTCCGGGCGTGCTGCTGGGCCTGCTCCCCGAGTTCGGCGAGCAGCCGCGGTGCGGCGAGCAGCCGTCCCAGGGCCTTGGCCAGGGCCGTCGGATCCTCCGGCGGTACGAGGCAGACCCGTCCCTGGCCGGGGGGCAGGCTTTCCCGGGCACCGCTGACGTCGGAGACCAGGACCGGGCGGCCACAGGCCATGGCTTCGAGCGGGGCGAGCGCCATGCCTTCCCACCGCGACGGCAGTACAACGAGATCGGCGGCCCGAAGCCACGGTCGGATGTCGGCGGCGGGCCCCGCGAAGAGCACTCCGGGCGGTGCGGCGCGGCGCAGCCGTTCGGTGTCGGGGCCGTCTCCGACCAGGGCCAGGCGGGCGCCGGGGACGGTGGCGAGCAGCTCGGGCCAGGCGCGCAGCAGGATGTCCTGGCCCTTCTGGGGGCAGAGCCGGCCGACGCAGACGGCGAGCGGTCCGGCCGCGCCGTCCCGGAATCCGTCGGGCAGCGGGAGTGCGGCCCGGGCCTGGGCGCGGTCGCGGTCCGGGTCGGGGTGGCCGGGCCGGAAGTGGCCCAGGTCGACGCCGTTGCGGATCACCGACCAGCGGGCGGTGATGCCCTCGGACTCCCCCGCCCGGCGTTCGGACTCGCTGACGCAGAGCACCCGGTCGGCCCAGCGGGCTCCGGCCCGCTCCCAGCGCAGCGCGAGGGCGGCGGTGGCTCCGCCGACGGCGTCGAAGGACCAGGCGTGCGGCTGGAACACGGTCGGCACGCAGCCCCGTACGGCGATCCGCCCGGCCAGCCCGGCCTTGGCACTGTGCAGGTGCAGCAGGTCGGGGCGGACACGGCGGATCAGCCGGGCGGCGCCGAGGACTTCGGCGGGCAGCCCGGGGCCCGGGGAGCGCCCGGCGCGCCAGGGCAGCACGTCTGCTCCGGCGGCGCGGGCGTCGTCGGCGAGCCGCCCGCCGTGCGGGCAGCCGACGAGGACGCGCAGTCCGGCGTCGGTCTGCGCCCGTACGAGGTCGGTGACGACCCGGGCGACTCCGCCGTCGACGGGCTGCACGAGGTGCAGGACGCTGAAGGCCTCCTCCGAAGGCGAAGGCGAGGGGGAAGGGGAGGGGGAAGGGGAGGGGGAGGGGGAAGGGGTGGTGGCCGGTGTGGGACCCGGTGAGGACTGTTTCCGCACGTGGAGTGGTCTCCTGCGTTCAGCGGCGCGCGTCTGTCTGAACGAAGAGCACACCGAGGAATTGACCCTGGCTTTCGCCCGTGAACCTGAAGTTCAGGTGGTGGGCACCACCGGACAGGGCGGGACTCAGGTCGAACACGTCCGCGTCATATCCGAGATTATTCATATGTTCGGGCTGTCGCACGAACGAGGGATGCCCGAATTCCGTGATCGTGGAATTCATAACATCATTAAAAGGATTTTCGGCATCGCTGATGCTGATCCGGCGGCCGCTGTCGGCCGTGACCGTGAGTGAGTCCCCGAGGGTCCCGCGGTCCCCGTCGTACGCCACCACCCCGGCCCGCCCGGAGGCACCGGGCGGCGCGTCCAGACCGGCGATCTCCACGGTCTCCCCGGCCGCCTCCCCGGCCCCGGCGGCCAGCGACTCGAAGCCGTCCCACAGGGAGATCCGGCGCAGCGGCTCCTGCGGGTGCTCGTACGCGACGACGAGGGTCCAGCCGCCCCAGGCACCGACCTCGGAGTTCCCCATGGCGATGTTGAGCTGGGCGACCGTCCACATCCCGGCGCCGCCCTTGCGCACCAGCGGGGTCACGTCGGCGGAGGCCTGGTAGGCGTCGCTGCCCGCGTCGTTGTGGTGCCCGACCACCGTGTCGGCGAGCACCTGCTTGTACGCGCCGCCGGGCTCGGCGACCAGCACGCGGCCGTTGTCCTCGGGCGGCTTCTGCTCCCCCACGCGCAGGTTCCCGCCCCAGTACAGCCGGGCGTACGAGACCTTCGCGCCCTGCGGGACCTTGAGCTCGGCCCGGGTGGAGTTGTAGGTGTCGGGGTCCTTGTCGACCTCGTCGTAGAACATCTCGAAGTCGCCGTTGACCCCGGCCGCGCCCTTGTTCACCTCGGGGCAGGGCTCGGCCTGCGGGGAGGCGGCCGAGCGGCAGCCGATGGAGGAGTTCGAGGCCCGGACCAGCCCGCCGCGCTGGACGGCCTGGTAGCGCTGGGTGAACGGAACCCGGGGTGATTCGCGCACCGCGGCGGGGGCCGCGACGGGGGCCGCGGCACCCGCCGCGGGGACGTGTGCGGAAAGCGTGAGGCAGGACAGCAGACCGAGTGTGCCGAGGATTCTGCGGGAGGAACCCATGACCCTGTCTCCATTTTCGATCAAGGGGACAAAACAGGAGTGCACTTTGTCAGAAATCAGGCTGGAAATCACGCCGGACTCGCTCGTACGGCCTTTTGGGCGATGACACGCACCCTTGAAGCGGGCGGGTCGTTATCGCTTGCACCATCGTTCGAACCGAAAGGGAAAACGGAGATGCCCGCGGAGTCCGCCGGCGTCCCCGCGGACCCGACCGCCCCGCCGAACCCCCCGTTCGGCCGCACCCGTGTGAACGCCTGAGCGTCAACCCTGCCGTCCGAAACGGCGGCATCCGAGTGAAGTCACGCAACCCGGGGCCGGGCCGGGCCGTTGATCCGGGTGCTCCAGTACCGGGCAATCCTGCAAAAAAGGGATGATAATGATCAAGAAGTTTGTGGCTGGCGCAGCGGTTGCCGCCTCCGTCGTGGGTCTCGGTGCCGCCATGGCCCCGCAGGCGATGGCCATCGGGAACGACAACGGCATCAACACCGTCAACGGCAACAACTCCGCGCAGATCTACGGCAACCAGGCCACGTACGGCAACATGAGCCCGCAGATGGCGCTGATCCAGGGCTCCTTCAACAAGCCCTGCATCGCCCTGCCGGCCAAGGCCAACGTGCAGTCGGTCCTCGCCCTCGTCAACGTCGGCGTCCAGGACATCCCGGTCCTGTCCAGCCCGCAGAACCAGCAGTGCACCGAGAACTCCACCCAGGCCAAGGGCGACGAGGCCCTCTCGCACATCCTGGACAACATCCCGGTCCTCTCCGGCAACGCCTCCGCCGGCAGCTGATCCGCGCCCCGCGCCAGCGAGGCCGCCGCACCTTCGGGTCGCGGCGGCCTCGCCGCATGTGGAGCCGCGCAATTCCGGCCCGATAAACCATGGCCGGAATTACCTGGAGGGCCCGGCCAGGAGCATCTGAGTGAATTGGCCGACACCCCACGGAAACCCTTGGTTTCTTTTCCCTGAGCCGCTCGTTGTTATGTATGCAGCGGATACACCTCTGCGGGAAGGATTGAAATCAAATGACCTACAAGAAGGCAGTCGTCCTGACTGCCGGCATCCTGATGGCCGCCGGTGCCGCCGCCCCCGCCATGGCCGACGCCGGCGCCGAAGGCAAGGCCGTGGGCTCCCCCGGCGTCCTGTCCGGCAACCTGGTCCAGGTCCCGGTGCACGTCCCGGTGAACGTCTGCGGCAACACCGTCAACGTGATCGCGCTGCTGAACCCCGCGTTCGGCAACACCTGCGTCAACGCCTGACGCAGCGCCTGCGCCCGCAAGGGCAGACCTCCTCGGGGTGGCCTCGGAGTGCACGGCGGTGCACTCCGGGGCCACCTTCGATTCAGCACCGGCCCACGCGCCGGTAGACAGGGAAGGACCCATGCGACAGGTACTGAGCCGACAGGTACTGGGCAAGGGGGTGCTCACGGCGGCAGCCGCCTCGAGCCTGCTGTCGATCGCGGCCGGCGCGGCCTACGCGCACCCCGGGGCGATGTCCGAGGCTTCGCATTCGCCGGGCGTGCTGTCCGGCAACAGCGTCTCGGTACCGATCACCTTCGCGCCCAACGTGTGCGGCAACAGCGTGGACGGGGGTGCCGCGCTCAACCCCGCGATGGGGAACACCTGCGTCAACACGACCGGCTCCGACGTCGACCACGACTACGAGCGCTACCTGAGCCCCGAGCACGCCGAGGCCCTCGAGCGCTACCTCGACGAGCGCGAGCAGCGCCAGGGCGGCCGGCACGCGCTGCCCGCGCAGCGCCAGGAGGAGGCACCGCGTTACGAGGAGCAGCGCGGGCACGCCCCCAAGCACGCGGCGCCGCGCCCGGAGCGGGAGCGGCACGAGGACCGGGGCGGCTACGGCGGTTCCGGGGAGGACGACCGGGGCCCGCAGGGCGAGGAGGAGTGCGACGACCACCCCCCGCAGCCCGCGCCCCACGCCGAGCACCCCGCGCCGCATCCGGCGCCCCCGGCCCCCGCACCGCACCACCCGAAGCCCCACCCCAAGCCGCACCCGGCACCCCAGCCGGTCCCGGCGGCGGACCACCCGGCGCCCGCACCGGCCCCGGCACCGGCCCCCGTGCCGCAGCCCGCCCCGGCGGCGGAGGCCCCCGCCCCGCTGCCCGAGCCCCAGCCGCTCCCGGCGCCCGTCCCGCCCCCGGTCCAGGAGGCCCCTCAGCCCGAGGAGCAGCCGGAGGAGCAGCCCCACACCCTCCCCGCTCCCGTCCCCGCGCCCCCCGCCGCGGAAGAGGAGGCCCCCGCTCCCCGGCCGCCGCACGGCAGCCAGCCGGTGGAGCGCCCGGCGCCCGTCCCCGTACCGGAAGCCGCCCCGCCGGCCGACCAGCCCCCGGCCGCCCCCGCCGGCGACCTCCCGGTGCATCTGCCCCCGGCTCCCGAGGCCCCGGCCCCCGTCCCCGCGGCGGCTCCCCCGGTGACGACCCTCCCCGCCCCGGTGACCCTGCCGGCCCCGGTTCCCGCCGTCGCGACGGCACCGGAGCTGGCCGCGACCGGAGCGGGCCCGGCCGGTGCCGCGGCGGCCCTCGCCACGGCCCTGGTCCTCGGCGGCGCGATTCTGTACCGGAGGTCCCGTATCGCCTGACCGGGAATACCGGTAATCGGAAGAAATATCGGCCGGAGAATCCCTTGTCGGATTCTCCGGCCGTTGCCGTGCGCACCCCCGTGCGCGTTTCCGTAGCGGCCGGGAATCGTTACGCAGGTCGAAAGCGGCGCCACGGTCGCCGCTGACGCCTCCGCCCTCGAAAAGAATGAGGATTTCGATAATGAAGCTCTCCAAGGTCGCCGCTGTCGTCGTCGGCTCCGTCGCCGCCCTCGGTGCCGCGGCCCCCGCCATGGCCGCCGACGCCCCGGCCGCGATGCCTCCCATGAGCGCGACGGGCGGACTGACCGAGGTACTGGACGCCGCGGGTCCCGTCACCGAGTCGCTTCCCCAGACGGCGGGCAACGCGCTGGCCGAGCAGGGCCAGACCCTCGACCAGGCCTTCGGCGCCGTCCAGAACGTCAACAAGGTCCGCAACAACGTCCCCGGCGAGCTGCTGGGCCTGGCGAACGGCGCCACCCAGGCGTCCCCGCTGCTCGGCGGTGTGAAGCTCAACGGCGGCCAGTGAACCGGCCCCGGACGTGACTGTGGGCGCCACCGGCGAGGCCGGGGCGCCCACAGTCACGTGGTGGCGAATGCGACGTACGTCAGTCGTTGACGCAGACGTTGCCGAACGCCGGGTTCAGCAGGCCGATGACGTCCACGGAGTTGCCGCAGACGTTGACGGGGATGTGGACCGGGACCTGGACCAGGTTGCCCGAGAGGACACCCGGGGAACCCACGGCCGCGCCCTCGGCACCAGCGTCGGCGGAGGCGGCGCCCGCGGCACCGGCCACGGCGAGACCAGCGGAGGCCAGGGCCACGGCGGCCTTCTTGGCAGCAGAGTTCATGGGAAGTGCACCTTCTCTTCGATGTCCTGCCCCGATGCCGGGGCTCACACCGAGCGAAACGGTCCATCGTCCCGGACGACACGGTTCGGGGCCGGATCAGACCTGTTCAGCCCAATAGTCGTAACCATCCGGCCCGTTCCCGTCGCTGCCGTGCCGCCCACTAGCCGCGGATGGGGATCTCGGGGATCGAGGGGAGGGCCGGGACCAGGCCGTCCGTCGGCGGCACCGCCGGTGTCGCCGGCACCGCCGGAACGGTGACGGGGAGCTTGGGGAGCTCGATCGGCGGCAGCTTGATGTCCGGCAGGCCGGGGATGGCCGGGATGGCGGGCAGCGTCGGCAGCTTGATGTCCGGCAGGGTCACCCCTGCGGGCAGCAGGCCCGTGATGGTCTTGAGGAGGTCGTCCAGCGTCTTGGTGAGACCGGCGAGGAGGTCCTCGATCGGACCCGCCGCGGCGCGCGCCTCGATCTTCTCCACCTGCTGCTGCACGGCTGCCGCCTTTTCCGTGACGGCGCCGCCGGCACCGGCGGCGTCCACAGCGACCGCGGGGGCGGCCGCGCCGGACAGTATGACGACCGCGAGGGCCGACGGGACGAGGACGCGGAAGCGGGACGGCTTGGTGCGGTGCATGGGGGTTTCCTTCTGTGGTCGCACGAAAGCGGACCCGAGCGATCCGCCTCCTTACCCACCGTGCGAACACCTTCTACGGAGCGCAACAGGAACGTGGACGCCCGCGCGGCCCCCAGGGGCTGCGTACGGGCTTCGCGCACGCGTCCGGGGCGGCCTCACCCTCGCCGGGGAAAAGCGGCGCACGAACGGGCCGTTTGAGTGAAGCAGCGGAACCAAGCCCCCCGCGGGCCGGTTGATCAGCGCGCTCCACCCGTGGGCACTCGTGCGACACAGAAGGATCGATGATGCTGAAGAAGATCATGACCGCCGCCGCGGTCTCCGCCGTTGCCGTCGGCGCGGGCGCCGCCATCGCGACCCCGGCCATGGCCATCGGCAACGACAACGGGATCAACACCGTCAACGGCAACGGTGCCCAGCAGATCTACGGCAACCAGAAGAC
>NZ_JBHWBP010000288.1:0-2391 GCF_042735575.1 Streptomyces sp. NPDC059564
GATCCCCGGGGGCGCGGCCCTTCGCGTGTGCCTACAGGCCGCGGGAGCGGCGTACGGAGAAGGACACGAACCCGGCCCCCAGGCCCAGGCAGAGCGTGCCGCCGACCACGTACGGGGTGGTGTCGATGCTGCCGGTGTCGGCGAGCGAGAGGGTGACCACGCCGGTGGTGCCGGCGGAATCCTCCTCGGACGTCCCGGAGATGCTGCCGGTGCCCGTACCGGTGCCGGTGACGGTGCCCGTGTTGGCGGCGGCGGGCGCGCCGGTGGAACCCGCCGGGTGTCCCGGAGCCGTGGCGTTCGCCGAGGGGACGAACCAGAGGGCGGCGAGGAGGGTGGTCGCTCCCAGAGCGGTGAGCAGCGGTCGAGGTGCGGACACGGTGCGATCCCCCTTGCGGAAGCAGCGAATTGGCCGTGGGGGCAGATGCTAGTGAAAGGGGCGGGTCGCGGGAAAGTCGAGGCTGTCGCGGGCTTACTCTCCGTCGTATGAACCCTTCTGAGACATCACGATACGTACGGCTTAGGGTGGATTTGGTGCTGGAGGTGTCCGATGCGGACGCCCTCATCGGAGCCGCGCTCGCGCACATCAAGGCCGACGAGTTCATGCCGGACGAGGAGCGCGGCCACGCGGAGTCGGCCGTACGGGAAGACGAATCGGAGGCCCTGGCCTACCTGGTGGACCCGACCGACCTGGTCGCGGAGCTGACCGGAGTCGAGCTGGCTCAGGCCTCTTGGAGCAGCGAACCGGTCGAATACGACCCCGAGTCCCTGGAGTGGGACCTCGACGAGGAAGATGGTGACTTCGAGGAAGAGGCCGACAACGCCTGACCGTGGGGTTGCACACATCCGAACGGAATGTGGAACCGAACCACGTCGTAACGCGTTGTCAGGACGAGCAGGGGGTTGACGCCCCCTGCCCGGCCCGATCCCGGGAATGCAGCCTCGGGGTTTCCGGCAACGATGGAGTGACGTGTGAGGACGTACAGCAAGCGGAGAAGGTCCCTGGTGGCCGTGTCCGCGGTGCTCGGTGGCGTACTGATGCTTTCGGCCTGCAACGACGCGGGCGATGACAAGGCGAAGAACAGCACCGAAACGGGCAAGTCGCAGGCAGACGTGGACGCGGCGGCCGCGAAGGACACCTCCAAGGCGCGAATAGCCATCACGCCCAAGGACGGCGCCACCAACATCGGTCTGAACGACGCCACGAACGTCACCGTCAGCGACGGCACGCTCACCAAGGTCGAGTTGAAGACCACGGACGGCACGGCCGTCGCGGGCAAGATCACCGCCGACGGCAAGAGCTGGAAGCCGGACGGCGCCCTGAAGCGCTCCACGAAGTACGCCCTGGCGGCGACCGCGAAGGACGAGGCCGGGCGCGAGGCGCACGAGAACGCCTCCTTCACGACGGTCTCCCCGGAGAACAGCTTCGTCGGCTCGTTCATCCCGGACGAGGGCGAGACGGTCGGCGTGGGCATGCCGGTCTCCATCACCTTCGACAAGCCGATCAAGGACCAGAAGGCCGTGCAGGCGGCCATCACCGTCTCCTCCACCAGCGGCCAGGAGGTCGTCGGCCACTGGTTCGACAACCAGCGCCTGGACTTCCGTCCGGAGCAGTACTGGCAGGCGAACTCCACCGTCACGCTGAAGCTGGCGCTCCAGGGTGTGCAGGGCGCGCCCGGCATCCAGGGCGTGCAGAACAAGACGGTCACCTTCAAGGTCGGCCGGAGCCAGGTCTCCACGGTCGACGCGAAGACGAAGAAGATGACGGTCACCCGGGACGGGCAGGTCCTCAAGACCATCCCGATCTCGGCCGGCTCCCCGGACAACCCCACGTACAACGGCCAGATGGTGATCTCCGAGAAGTTCAAGGAGACCCGGATGGACGGCTCGACCGTCGGCTTCAAGAACAGCGAAGGCAAGGGCGAGTACGACATCAAGGACGTCCCGCACGCGATGCGGCTGTCCACGTCGGGCACGTTCATCCACGGCAACTACTGGGGATCCGACTCGATCTTCGGCAGCGTGAACACCAGCCACGGCTGTGTCGGTCTCAACGACGCCAAGGGCGCCAACGACCCGGACCAGCCCGGTGCCTGGTTCTTCGACAACTCGCTCATCGGCGACGTGGTCACCGTGGTGAACTCCCCGGACAAGACCATCAAGCCCGACAACGGCCTCAACGGCTGGAACATGAGCTGGGCGGAGTGGAAGGCCGGTCCCTCGGCCTGACCTGACGCCGGGACAGACGGACAGACGGACGGCGGGGAGCCGGAAGGGCTCCCCGCCCGCCCTCATACCCGTATGAATCGAAGCATAACCCCCGCTTATACCGCGCTCAGGGGGGGAGCCCAGTTTAGGGCGCCTGTTGATAACAAACAACCCGCGCGACGTGAG
>NZ_JBHWBP010000288.1:2401-7778 GCF_042735575.1 Streptomyces sp. NPDC059564
GCGGGGGGGGTTGGGGTCGGCGGGCCCCCCGCCCCCCCGTCCCGCGGGCACAGCCGCCCCCCCGGCGGGGGGGGCGCCGGAAGGGCTCCCCGCCGTCCGTCTTCCGCTTCTCATGCGACTCTTACCCGCGGCTTATCCGGCGATCAGGGGTGCTGCCTAGTTTCGGCCGCATGTTCTTCACCTACCTCCGGCGCGAGTTGCGCCGACGCCGGAAGGCCGCGCTCGTCGTCGCCTCCGGACTCGCCCTCGGCATCGCCCTCGTCATCGTGGTCACCTCCGTCTCGGCGGGCATGAACGCCGCCCAGGGCAAGGTCCTCCAGTCGCTCTACGGTCTCGGCACGGACATGACCGTCACCAAGGCGCAGAAGCCGCCGGAGGAAGGCTCCACGGCCGCCCGGCCGCGCTTCCGCTTCGACGCCAAGGGCGAGGGGGAGGGCCAGGGCGGGACCGAAGGCGGCGAGCAGAGCAGCGACATGGTGCTGCCCCAGGGCTTCGAGACCCTCGACGCCGCCACCGTCTCCCAGGTGTCCGGACAGGCCGGTGTCGCCCAGGTGGTCGGCGGCCTCAGCCTCCAGGTGGTGAAGGTCAACGGGCAGTTCAAGCGCGGCGAGCTGAAGCGGGCCGAGGGCGGCGGCGCCGCGGGCGCCAAGCCCGGCGGGAGCGGCGGCGGTACGGGCGCCGCGGGCGGCGGCGGTGGCACCACGGTCCAGGGCGGCGGCGCCGACTTCGACGTCAACTCCTACTCCGTGTACGGCACGGACGTCACCCGGCCCGCCCTCGGACCGCTCACCACCTCCAAGATCACCTCGGGGCGCGGCTTCCGGACCGGCGAGACCGACGCGGCCGTCGCCGTCCTCGACAGCGCCTACGCCAAGAAGAACAAGCTGGACGTCGGCTCCGAACTCACCGTGAAGAACGTCAAGTTCAAGGTCATCGGCATCGCCACCGCCGACAGCGGCGACGCCACCGCCCACGTCTACGTCCCGCTCAAGCAGGCCCAGACCCTCGCCGGGACCCCCGACAAGATCACCACGGTCTACGTCCAGGCCAAGGACTCCCAGGCCATCGGCTCCGTCAAGCAGGCCATCCAGAAGAACGTCCCCGACACCACCGTCACCACCTCGGCCGACCTCGCCGACACCGTCTCCGGCTCCCTCTCCACGGCCGCCTCCCTCGCCTCCACCGTCGGCACGTGGCTCTCGTACACCGTGCTCGCCGCCGCCTTCCTCGTCGCCGGCCTGCTCACCTCCTCCGCCGTCTCCCGCCGCGTCAGGGAGTTCGGCACCCTCAAGGCCCTCGGCTGGAAGAGCAGCCGCGTCACCCGCCAGGTCGCCGGAGAAGCCCTGGTCAACGGCCTGATCGGCGGGGTGCTCGGGATCGGCGTCGGACTCGCCGCCGCGTACGCGATCACCGCGGTCAGCCCGAGCCTCACCGCGCAGCTCGCCGGCGGGGGCGGCGGCCGCCGGGCGGCCGCCGCGGGCGGGGCCCGGATGTTCGGCCCCGGCGCCCGCCAGAGCGCCGGCAAGGCGCTCGACGTGGCCCTCACCGCGCCCGTCTCGCTCTCCACCATCGGCCTCGCCGTGGCCCTCGCGGTCGCCGGAGGACTCGTCGCGGGCGGCTTCGGCGGCTGGCGCGCCTCACGGCTGCGGCCCGCGGACGCCCTGCGCCGCGTCGAATAGCCCGGCCGTCCCGCCCCGCCCGGGCGGGGCCGCGTCCGTCCGTACGGGCCGCGCACGTGGCCGCGTACCACCACAGCAACCGAGGGAACCAGATGTACCAGCTCACCGGAGTCACCAAGCGCTACCGGCGCGGCAAGGAAACCATCGACGCGCTCGCCGGCGTCGACCTGACCATCGAGGACGGCGGCCGGCTCGTCATCCAGGGCCCCACCGGCGGCGGCAAGTCCACCCTGCTCCAGATGCTCGGCGCGCTCGACCGCCCCACGGCGGGCCAGGTCGTCCTCGACGGACTCGACCTGGCCACCGTCTCCGAGGCCCGCCTCACCCGCGTCCGCGCCGAGAGCATCGGCTTCGTCTTCCAGTCCTTCAACCTCATCCCGACCCTGACCGCGCAGGAGAACGTCGAAACGGCCCTCGTCCCCCTCGGACTCAAGGCCGCCGAGCGGCGCGCGCGGGCCGCCGAGGCCCTGGAATCGGTCGGGCTCGGCGAACGCATGGGCCACCTGCCCGGCGAGATGTCGGGCGGCCAGCAGCAGCGCGTCGCCATCGCGCGGGCGCTGGTGAAGAAGCCCAAGGTGCTGCTGGCCGACGAGCCCACCGGCAACCTCGACGAGTCCATGCGCGACGAGGTCATGGACCTGCTGGAGGGGCTCTGGAAGGAACACGGCCTGACCTTCGTGATGGTCACCCACGACAGCGCCCTCGCCCGCCGGGCACCGCGCGTGGCGACCATCCGGCGCGGCCGGGTGACGGTCACCGAGAACCCCTGAGGGGCCCCGCCGCTCAGCCCTGGTTCTCGGCGGGGGCCGGTGCCGCCGGGGACGGGGAGGGCGCCGACCAGGAGGACAGCATCCGCAGGGCGTCCGCCGAGGGGGAGCCGGGCTCGGCGTGGTAGGTGACCAGGAACTGCGCCGGGTCGTCGGGCAGCGTCAGCGTTTCGAACGACAGGGCCAGCGCCCCCACCAGGGGGTGGCGCAGCCGCTTCACGCCGTGCGTCTTGTTGTCCGCGACCGTGTGCGCCGCCCACAGCCGCCGGAACTCCTCGTTCTTCACCGACAGCTCCCCGACGAGCGCGGAGAGCTGCTCGTCGTCCGGGAACTGGCCGGCGTACATGCGCAGGTTGCTGACCACCTCGCAGGCCCGGCACTCCCAGTCCGCGTACAGCTCCGCCGTCGCCGGGTCCAGGAACACCAGCCGCACCAGGTTCCGCTCGGCGGGCGGCAGCGCCCCGAAGTCCCCGAAGACGGCCGCGGCCAGCGGGTTCCACCCGATCACGTCCTGCCGCCGCCCCACCAGGTACGCCGGTACGCCGTCCATCGCCTCCAGCAGCGAGCGCAGCCCCGGCCGGACCTGCTGCGGACGCCGTACGCGGCTGCGCTTGCGGGTGCGGGGGCTCGCCAGGTGGTTCAGGTGCGCGGATTCCGTGCCGTCCAGGCGCAGGGCCCGCGCGATGGCGTCCAGCACCTCCGCGGACACGTTCTGGCCGTGTCCCTGTTCGAGGCGGGTGTAGTACGCCACCGACACCCCGGCCAGCTGCGCCAGCTCCTCGCGGCGCAGCCCGGGCACGCGGCGGTGGCGCCCGTAGTCGGGCAGGCCGACGTCCTCGGGGCGCAGGCGGGCGCGGCGGGTGCGGAGGAACTCTCCCAGTTCGGTGCGCTGATCGAGGTGATCCATAGCGCAAGTATCCCCGGAGGGGATGCCGGGCGCGGGGCTCATCCTGACCCCGCCAGGGGTAGGTCCGGCAGTCCTAGGCTCGGCAGGGGGCTGGGTGGCCCGCGGGGAACGCGGCATCGTGGGACGCACCGCAGCACGGACGCCGCGGCCCGCACCGGTCACCGACCGCGTGGGGCGTGGCGGCGTCCTCGTCCGAGGAGATCACCCCATGTCCGTCACCCAGGTCGCCGCCTACGCCGCTCCCGCCGCCAAGGCCCCGCTCGAGCGCACCACGATCCCGCGCCGCCCGGTGGGCGAGTTCGACGTCCTCATCGACATCAAGTACTCCGGCATCTGCCACTCCGACATCCACCAGGCCCGCGACGGCTGGGGCGAGGGCATCTTCCCGATGGTCCCCGGTCACGAGATCGCCGGCGTCGTCGCCGAAGTCGGCCCGGGCGTCACCAGGTTCGCGGTCGGTGACCGGGTGGGCGTCGGCTGCATCGTCGACACCTGCCGGGAGTGCGCGTACTGCCTCGCCGGGCAGGAGCAGTACTGCGTCAAGGGCATCATCGGCACGTACAACGCCCTCGACAAGAAGGGCGAGCCCACGTACGGCGGCTACTCCAGCCACATCGTCGTCGACGAGAACTACACCGTCCGCATCCCCGACGGCCTCGCCCTCGACGTGGCCGCGCCGCTGCTGTGCGCCGGCATCACCCTGTACTCCCCGCTGCGGCACTGGAACGCCGGTCCGGGCAAGAAGGTCGCGATCGTCGGCCTCGGCGGTCTCGGCCACATGGGCGTGAAGATCGCGCACGCGCTCGGCGCGGAGGTCACCGTCCTGTCGCAGAGCCTGCGCAAGAAGGAGGACGGCCTGCGGCTGGGCGCCTCCCACTACTACGCGACGAGCGACGAGACCACCTTCGAGAAGCTCGCCGGCAGCTTCGACCTGATCGTCTCCACGGTCTCGGCGCCGCTGCCGCTGGACGCGTACCTGAGCCTGCTGAAGGTCGACGGGGCGTTCGTGAACGTCGGCGCCCCGGAGGAGCCGGTCGCGCTGAACCTGTTCTCCGTCATCGGCGGCCGCAAGACCCTCGCCGGGTCGATGATCGGCGGCATCCCGGAGACCCAGGAAATGCTCGACTTCTGCGCCGAGCACGGCCTGGGCTCGGAGATCGAGGTCATTTCCGCCGAGCAGGTCAACGAGGCCTACGAACGCGTCCTGGCCAGCGATGTCCGCTACCGCTTCGTCATCGACGCCTCGACGATCTGACCCGTCCGAAGGATGAGCCCCGGGCCGTGGCCGAGTGGCCGCGGCCCGGGGCGGGGTCAGTTCGCGGGGGCGACGCCGATGGGGCAGGAGACGCCCGTGCCGCCGATGCCGCAGTAGCCCGCCGGGTTCTTGTCGAGGTACTGCTGGTGGTACGGCTCCGCCGGCCAGAAGGGGCGGTCCGCCGCCGGGAGGACGGCCGTGGTGATGTCGCCGTAGCCGGAGGCGGTCAGGACGCGCTGGTAGGCGGCCCGGGAGGCCTCCGCCGTGGCCTGCTGGGCGGGGGAGTGGGTGTAGAGCGCCGAGCGGTACTGGGTGCCGACGTCGTTGCCCTGGCGGAAGCCCTGGGTGGGGTCGTGGGACTCCCAGAAGAGCTTCAGGAGCGACTCGTAGGAGACCAGCGCCGGGTCGAAGACCACGCGGACGACCTCGGTGTGGCCCGTCCGGCCCGAGCACACCTCCTCGTACTCCGGGTTCTCGGTGAAGCCGCCCTGGTAGCCGGCCAGGGTGGTCCACACCCCGGGGGTCTGCCAGAACTTGCGCTCCGCGCCCCAGAAGCAGCCCAGGCCGAAGTCGGCGACCTCCAGGTGCGCGGGGTAGGGACCGGCGAGCGGGTTGCCGAGGACGGTGTGGCGCTCGGGCAGGGAGAACTGCGCGTTCGGGCGGCCCTTCAGGGCCTCTTCGCGGGTGGGCAGCTCGGGCGTGCGGCGGTACGAGAACATGGGGATTCCCTCCTTGTACGCATTTCAACGGGCGGGGGCCGGGCGGGATT
>NZ_JBHWBP010000288.1:7788-9821 GCF_042735575.1 Streptomyces sp. NPDC059564
GGGGGCTGCTGGGGGGGGGGGGGTTCGTATAAATTGGGTTTACCCACTTTTAAGCATTGTAATGGGGGGGGGGCGGGGGGGTATCCCCGCCCGGCCCCCGGACACGTATTACGGAGAAGTGACGTCCACGGCCCAGTCACGGGCGTACGCGTAGCGCCGCCGCGGGTCGTTCGCGTACGTCCACGGCATCGAGCCGATGTACCCGTCCACGTGCCGGAACTGCTCGACCGCCTCCGCGTCCCGGTCCTGCCAGAACAGGCAGAACGCGAGCATGTGCCGCATCCACACGACCCCCGAGTGCCCCGGGTCGGCCTCGGCCAGGTCCTGCAGCGCCGCGTCCACGGCCAGGGCGACCTCCGGCTCCTTGTACCAGGTCTCGATCACGATGTCGGCCTCGTGCGTCTCCTGCTCGAAGTACGCGATCAGCGGCAGCAGCGTCAGCAGCCCGCCCGGCTTCCCGGCCGCGGCCGACTCCCGGGCGAACGCGAGGGCCAGCTCGTGGGAGCCCCGCCACTTCTGGCACCAGTACTGCAGGGCGTTGGTGTGCGCCGAGAGCATCCCCGCGTCGCGCGAGACGATCTCCTCCCACAGCGTGCGGTAGCGCTCGTGCGAGTAGCCCAGGCCCATCGCGACGGGCTGCTCCGCCAGGTACGGCAGCGGGTCGGCCGGGTCGGCCAGGCGCTGGGCCTCCTGCGCGGCCCGCTGGGCGGTGCCCAGCAGCTGGCGGAAGAGCCGGAACTGCTCCTGGGTGGTGTGGCCGGCAGCCTTGCCGCCGCGCACGTTCCACGCGACCCGCACCGCGGACTGGGCGTTCACGACGGCTGCCAGCGGGTCGGCGGGCCGGGCCGCGCGCCAGGCGAGCAGCCAGGCGTCGTCCTCGCCGGCGGCCAGGTCGGCCAGGGCCATGACCCGCTGCCAGCGCTCCTCCCGGTCCTGACCGGCGGCTTCCACATGGGCCGCGCCGGCCTCCCAGTCCCCGCCGCGCACGGCGTCGAGCGCCGCCCGCCGCTCGTCGCTCAGGGGACCGGGCAGGTCGATGTCGAGTTCCGCCTCCGGTACGAAGCCCAGCGCGGCCGCCGCACCGGCCTTGGCGGCCTTCGCCTCGGCCTCCCGGTCATCCGCCCGTGCGGTCAGCTCCGCGGTCTCGGCCTCCAGCACCCCGGCCCGCGCGGTCAGCCGCTTCGCCTTCCCGATCAGGTAGAAGCCGCGGGCGACGTACAGGGCGGCCGCCAGCAGCAGGATGCCGAGGACGGCAAGGAAGATCATCACGGGGCGAGTACCAGCTTTCGCAGGGGTTCGGTGTCGGGGGCGTCGGAGACGGCCGCGTCCAGGGCGGCCTCGACGCTCTGCTCGAAGGCTTCGGACGGGTAGCGCAGGGTGGTCTCCTCGGACCAGGACAGCTGCCAGCGGGCGGTGCCGGCGGCCATGATCCGGGTGGTGACCAGCCCCTCCAGGGCGTTCCGCAGGGCCGCCCGGGTGTACTCGCGGGCCGCGCGGCCGGTGGCGGCCGCCGCCTCCTCGGACTTCGGGAGGCGGTCGGCGAGGCGCCCGCGCAGGCCCGGGTCGGCGTCGAAGGCGTCCAGCAGGGCGGCCGCGTCCGGGGCCACGCCCTCGGCGGCGAGGGCCTCGCGGGTCCTGTCCGCGCGGCGCCCGACGTAGTGGGTCATGCTCTCGTGGACCAGGTCCGCCCAGTCCCGCCGCTCCAGCGCGAGCGCCCGCGGGCTGAGCGCGACCGGCTCCAGGGCGGCCATCGCCGCGTCCGCGTCCGACAGCAGCTCCAGCGACGGGCGGGCGCCGACGGCGGCGCGGCCGTCGTCCGGCAGCGCCTCGATGCGGGCCACGCGGTCGGCGAGCGCGGGGTGGGAGTCGTACGGGGAGGCGGGCTCGTCGGGCAGCTCGGCGCGCCGCGCGTCCAGCTCGGCGCGGCGGGCCGCCAGGAAGGGGCGGAAGCCGCCGAAGAACTGGCCGGGGAGGGGCAGCAGGCCGGCGCCGACGCCGAGCGTGGCGTACGAGCCGAGGTAGAAGTCGTGCGC
>NZ_JBHWBP010000289.1:0-9813 GCF_042735575.1 Streptomyces sp. NPDC059564
CGGGGGGGGGGCCCCCCCCCCCCCCGAGCCTCGGCGCAGGCGGGATCGGCAGGCGCAGCCCCGCCGGCGACTGAGGCGCGGGGCCGGGACAGTACCCAGGGGCTTCGGCTCAGCCGTGGCCGAACAGCGGGCCCAGCGCCAGCTCCGCGGCCCCCTCCGCCACCCCCGCGACGGCCCGCTCCACCACCGGCGGCTCCCCCGCCAGCGCCCGGACCCCCAGCACCGCCCGGACCCCCTCCACGAACACCTCCGGATCCGCGGCCACCACCCGCCCGCCCAGCAGCACCCGGTCCACATCCAGCAGCGCGACCAGGTTCGCGGCCCCTTCCCCCAGCAGCCGCGCCGCCCCCGCCAGGTCACCCCGGGCCACCGCCTCCAGGCAGAGCACCTCCAGGCAGCCCCGCCCCCCGCACCGGCACGCCGGCCCGTCCAGCCGCAGCACCTGGTGGCCGAACTCCCCCGCCGCCGACCGCGCGCCCCGGTACACCGCGCCGTCGAGCCGGAGCCCCGCCCCGAGCCCGGTCCCGACGTGGAGGTACACGCACGAGCCGGCCCCGCCCGCGCCCCCGGCCGCCGCGACCCCGGCGTTGGTGTCCTTGTCCAGCATCACCGGCAACCCCAGCCGCCCCTCCAGCACCTCCCGCAACGGGAACCCCGCCCAGTCCGGGAACCCCGTCACCCTCCCCAGTACCCCGCTCCGCCAGTCCAGCGGCCCCGGCGCGGCCACCCCGACCCCGAGCGGCGGCGCGGCCGGCCCGCGCGCGCAGACCCGTACGACCGCCGCCGCCACCGCCTCCACGACCAGGTCCGGACCCGCCCCGAAGTCCAGCGGGCCGCTCCACGCCTCGACGACGCCGCCCGCGAGGTCGACCCGTACGGCCCTCAGCTCGTCGCGGTCCAGGTGCACCCCCACCGCGTGCCGGGCCTGCGGGACCAGCCGCAGCAGCGTGCGCGGCTTGCCGCCGGTGGAGGCGCCGCGACCGGCCTCGGCCACCAGGCCCTCCGCCGCGAGCCGGGCGGTGATCTTGCTGACGGCCTGCGGGGTGAGGCCCGTACGGGCGGCGAGCTCGGCCCGGCCGAGGCCCGGCGCGCCGGCCGAGCGCAGCAGGTCCAGCAGCAGCGCCTCGTTGTACCCGCGCAGGGCCGGCAGGTTCGCCCCGCCACGGCCGTCCCCGTAGCCGCCGCCCCCGCTGCCGTTGCCCCTGTTCACCCGTCCATTGTCCACCCTCCTTGCACTTACGCAACGCTGTTGCCAAAGTGGTCGCATGAACTCCGCCCCCACCTCCCCCACCTCCCCCACCGCCCCCCTGCGCGTCGCGCTCATCGGCTACGGACTCGCCGGCTCCGTATTCCACGCCCCGCTCGTGTCCGCGACCGAAGGCCTCGTCCTCGACACGGTCGTCACCTCCGACCCCGGCCGCCAGTCCCAGGTGCGCGAGGCGTACCCGGACGTCCGCCTCGCCGCCTCCCCCGACGAGCTGTGGGACCGCGCCGCCCGCGGCGAGGAAGCACCCGGCCTCGTCGTCATCGCGTCCCCCAACAAGACCCACGTCCCGCTCGCCACGGCCGCGCTCACCGCAGGCATCCCGGTCGTCGTGGACAAGCCGCTCGCCGCGACCGCCGCCGAGGCCCGCGAACTCGCCGACCTGGCCGACCGGACCGGCACCTTCCTCTCCGTCTTCCAGAACCGCCGCTGGGACAACGACTTCCTCACCCTGCGCCGCCTCCTCGCCGACGACGACCTCGGCGAGGTCCAGCGCTTCGAGTCCCGCTTCGAGCGCTGGCGTCCGCAGCTCAAGGGCGGCTGGCGCGAGTCCGGCGCCCCGGAGGAGATCGGCGGCCTGCTGTACGACCTCGGCAGCCACGTCGTGGACCAGGCGCTGGTGCTGTTCGGCCCGGCGGTACGGGTCTACGCGGAGGCCGACGTGCGCCGCCCGGGCGCCGAGACCGACGACGACACCTTCATCGCGATCACCCACGCGAACGGCGTCCGCTCGCACCTCTACGTCAGCGCGACCGCCGCCCAGCTCGGCCCGCGCTTCCGCGTCCTCGGCTCCCGCGCCGGCTACGTCAAGTACGGCCTGGACCCGCAGGAGGGCGCCCTGCGCGAAGGCCTGCGCCCGGACGACCGGGCCGACGGGCCGCTGTGGGGCGAGGAGCCGCCGCACCTGTGGGGGCGGCTCGGCTCCGGCGAGTCCCCGCTGACCGGCGGCGGGATCTCCGTGCCGACGGAGCACGGCGACTACCCGGCGTACTACGCGGCCGTCGCGGAGGCCCTGCGCACGGGCGGCCCGGCTCCGGTGACCGCGCACGAGGCCGCCGACTGCCTGGCGGTCCTGGAGGCGGCGCGCCTCTCCTCCCGCGACGGGGTGACGGTGGACCTCACCACCTGAACCGCCCTGCCCGCACCCCGACCGGCGGCCCGCCCGGGCATGCGAAAGGGACGGAACCGCCCCCCGACGGCCCCGCCCCTCACCTCCCCCGCCGGCGCTACGCGCCCTTGAACTCCTGGCGCTGGCGCCCGAGGCCGCCGATCTCCACCTCGACGACGTCACCGGCCCGCAGGAACGGCTTCGGCTCCGGCTGCCCCGCGGCCACACCGGCCGGCGTGCCGGTGACGATCACGTCGCCCGGGTACAGCGTCATGAAGTGGCTCAGGTACCGCACGACCTCGCCGACCGGGAAGATCTGGTCGGAGGTGTGGCCGTCCTGCTTGAGCTCCCCGTTGACCCACAGCCGGACGTCCAGGACCTGCGGGTCCGGAACCTCGTCGGCCGTGACCAGCCAGGGGCCGAGCGGGGTGAAGGTCTCGCAGTTCTTGCCCTTGTCCCAGGTGCCGCCGCGCTCGGTCTGGAACGCGCGCTCGGTGACGTCGTTCGCGAGTACGTAACCACCGACGTGCGCGAGGCCCTCCTCGGCGGAGCCCAGGTAGCGGGCCGTGGCGCCGATGACGACACCCAGCTCGGCCTCCCAGTCGGTCTTCACGCTGCCGCGCGGGATCAGCACGGTGTCGTCGGGGCCGACCACCGTGTCCGGGGACTTGAGGAAGAGGATCGGCTCCGCCGGAGCCTCCGCGCCGACCTCGGCCGCGTGCCCGTGGTAGTTCAGCCCGATGCCCACGATCTTGCCGATCCGGCCGACCGGGGAGCCGACGCGCAGCCCTTCCGCGTCCAGGGCCGGAAGCTCGCCGGCCGCCGCGGCGTCCCGTACGCGGGACAGTACGGAGTCGTCGGCCAGCAGGGCCCCGTCCACATCCGTGATCAGGCCGGACAGGTCGCGCAGGGTCCCGTCCTGGTCGAGCAGCGCGGGGCGCTCCGATCCGACGGGTCCGACACGCAGCAGCTTCATGGGCTTTCTCCCGTGGTCGTGGGTGGTCGGCCCATGGGCGTGCCCCGGGCCGGCCGATGGGTTGCGGCCATCGGAGGATTGGTTGATCCTCCAAGAAGTCCGACCAATCCGCAAGACCCTGTTCACAGACTGGAACGCACCCCTCCAGCCGCCACCGCCGCCGCCTCCTCCCGGCCGGCCCGCTCCTTGCGGTACTGGAGCCAGGCCCGCTCGGCGACCGACCACGCGGTGGTGGTCAGCAGGTACAGCCCGGCGGCCAGCGGCACCACGGCGGCCGTGATCAGCGTCCCGAACGACAGCAGGGGCAGCACGCCGCCCAGCTTCCGCATGGCCGCCTGCTGCTCGGCACTCAACGCGGGCACCCCCGGGGCGACCCCGCCACCCGCACCCGAAGCGGCCTTGGCGCTGCCCGCGCCGGCCTTGCCCGCGCCCGAAGCCGCCTTGGCCCGACCCGCCCCGGCCTTGCCCGCGCCCGAAGCCGCCTTGGCCCGACCCGCCCCGGCCTTGCCCGCGCCCGCCTTACCGCCACCCCGGGCAGCCTTCGCCCCGCCGGGCCCGGCCGTCGCCCCGCCGGGCCCGGCCACCGCCGCGGCTACCGGAGTCACCGCCGGCGCGGCGGCCGCCGCCCGCCGCCCCCGTACGGCGCTCCACGCGGCCACCACCCCGACCGCGGCGAACAGCCCGAGGAACACCAGCCCCTGCGCCCCGAACAGGCCGCCCTCCCCCAGGGCGTCCGCCCACCGGGATCCGAGCGGGGCGGCGAACAGCCGGTGCCCCAGCAGCTCGTTGGCGGCGCCGCCCACCTTCGAGGAGGAGAACGCCTGGTACATCACGAAGAACACCGGCAGCTGCAGCAGCACGGGCAGGATGCCGGCCACCGGGGTCGCACCGCGGAACGCCGCGCGGCTCAAGGGGTGCAGGGCGAGCCGTACGAGCACGGTGAACAGCACGATCGCGGCAGCGGTCGCGGACTCGGCCAGTACCGGCTGGAGCAGCCGGCCCAGCTCGGCAACAAGGTGGGTGAAAACGGACACGTGGGCCCTCCGAGGGGTCTCGTCGAACGTCGAAGAAGGTGCATTTCGGCGCGACGACCCGCGAGGGGCGACGACAGTGATCAGTCAGCGAAAGGCGATGCGTTGCCGGGAACCCTGGAACCCGGGAACCCGCGTGGCACTGGGTGTTCACCCGGCGCCACCGGCAAGTGAAGGTACTGCGCGCCCCTACGCGGCCGTCAGGGCGAGACGGCCTGGGGCCCTGGGCCGCGACCGGCCCGAGGCGTCGGGATCGCGCTGCGGCAGGAACGCCGTGCGCTGCTCGCGATCACGGATCGCGGTGCGTATGCGGTGCGGCGGCACGGACCGCACGAGGCAGGCCGCCAGCGCGGCGGCCCCCACGGCGACGGCCGCGGCCAGCGCGACCACGGCGGCGGCGAGGCCGTTCTCCCCCGACATCAGCCCGAGGATCCCGCCGACCACCAGCAGGGCCGCCAGCAGCCCGCCGGCCCGCGAGGAAAGCAAGGAGAACAGCAGGGAACGCGCGTCAGCTCGCCGAGCCATACGAACCGCCCCCTCCCACTCCACGAGCCCGAACCCCCGTACGAGGCGAGGTACTCACGATCGATGGTAACGGGCGCCACCGACAACCGGCCCGGCCTCCCTCCAGGACGCTGCTCCCCGCCCTGCGCAGCCGCGCGTCCCGACCGTCACGGGGCACTCCCGACCGGATCCCGCGCCAGGACCTCCTCGTCCGGCCGGCCGTCCGCCGCCTGCCGAAGGCGCGCGCCCGGGGACACCGACACCACCACCGCCACCGCCACCACGAGGTTCAGCACCAGCGCCACCATCCCCGCGTTCACCCCCCACACCGGATCGTTCCCGGAGAACACGAGCAGGCAGACGACCACCACCCCCACGACGAGCCCGCCCACCGCCCCCGACACCGTCAACCCGCGCCACACCAGCCCCAGCAACAGCATGGGCACCAGCTGCGCCATCCCCTCGTACGAGACGAGCGACAGCCGGACGAGCGTGTTGGGGGCCACGTAGGTCATCACCAGCGCCACCGACCCGGCGATCACGACGACGATCCGCGAAGCCGTCTTCTGCCGCTCCCCCGCACTCCAGCGCGGCACCAGCGACAGCACGCTGCGCCCCCACATCGTGCCGATGACCAGCATGAAGACCGCCATCGGCACGATCGACGACAGCGCGGCCGCCACCCCGATCAGCCCCACGGCCCACGCCGGGAGCGAGTCGACCACCAGCGCGAACAGCGCGAGGTTCGACTCGGCGCCCGTCAGCCCGGGCACCACGAACAGCGCCGCCATCCCCAGCAGCATGGGAACGAACAGCAGCACGTTGTACGCGGGCAGCAGCACGGCGTTGCGGCGCAGCACGTCGGCACTGCGCGCACCGAGGTAGCCGGCCACGGTGGTCGGGAAGATGACGACGGTCAGCGCGTTGAGCACGGTCGTCGAGGCGAACCACCCCGCCCCCAGCCGCCCTCCGCCGTGCCCGGGCAGCGTCAGCCACTGGGGCTTCTCCGCCACGAGCCGGTCGAAGAGCTCCCCGTAGCCGCCGAAGTAGTGGAACGGGACGTAGCAGGCGAGGAAGCCGAGCGTCCCGATGACCAGCACGTCCTTGAGGACCGACACCCAGGCGCTGCCCCGCAGCCCGCTCACGACCACGAAACCGGTGGTCACGGCGAAGGCCACGAAGTAGGCCCACTCCAGGGACACGGCCCCGTAGGTCACCGTCGTGACGACGACCCCCATGCCCGTGATCTGCAGCTGGATGTACGGCAGCAGGAACACCGTCGCCAGCACCGCCACCGCCGCGCCCAGCCACGGGCGCCCGTAGCGGTGGGCCACCATGTCGCTGATCCCGACGAGGCCGTGGCGCCGCGCGTAGTCCCACAGCATCGGCCCGACGACGTACCCGACCGCGTAGCCGCAGGACATGTACGCGACGACGTACATCACCGGCGCCCCGTAGTTGTAGCCCCAGCCCGCCGCCCCCAGGTAGCTGAAGCTGGTGTAGCCCTCCCCGGCCATCAGCACCCAGATGAACACGGCCCCCAGCGAGCGCCCGCCCACCGACCACTCGGCGAGCCCGCCGCCGCCCCCGCCGCGCCCGCGTACGGCGAACAGCCCGAGCGCGACGGTCACCACCATGAACGCGGCGAAGACGGAGGTGGCCACTCCGGCAGCGCTCACCGCCGGCCCGCCCGCAGGTCAGCGCGCCGGACGAGCCACACGGCGAGCGGCGTCACCAGCGTCGCGACGATGAACCACGCGAGCAGGAACGGTACTCCGCCGACCCTCGGCTCCAGCCGGTTCACGGCCGGCAGCACCACCACGAACAACACGAAGGGAACACCCAGCCACAGCAACTGCGGACGCTTCACCCATTTCGGACTCACCGCCTCACCCTAGGACTTGAGCGTGCCCCACACCACCAGGCGGTACTTCGAGGTGTATTCGGGCGTGCACGTCGTCAGCGTGATGTACGAACCGGCCTCCGTGTACCCGGCGTCGGGCCTGACCGCACTGTGCGGCACCGGCGCGATCACCCCGGTGTCCCGCTCGGTGGTCTCGCTCAGCACCTTCCCCACCACGTACGTGTACCTCCGCCCCCGGACGTCGACCAGCAGCTCGTCGCCCGCCCGGAGCCGGTTCACGTACCGGAACGGCTCCCCGTGGGTGTTGCGGTGCCCGGCCAGCGCGAAGTTCCCCGCCGCCCCGGGCTGCGCGGTCCCCGGGTAGTGCCCGGCGTACCCCTTGTCCAGCACGGCCCGCTTGTCGACCCCCTGCGCGACGGGCACGACGAGGCCGAGGCGCGGAACGCGCAACACGGCGTACGCCTCCTCGCGCCCCGGCGCCGGCTCCGGCTTCGGGCTGGGCTTCGGGGTGGGCTTCGCGGCCGGCGCCGAGGGCCGGCCGGGCCCGGCCCCCGGAGCGGAATCGGAATCGGGGGCGGCACCGGGAGCACTCGAACCCCCCTCGACAACAGGCGCGCGCTCCTCCCCACCGCTCCCACCGGCGAGGGGTTCACGTCCCGCCCCCCAGGCATCCTCGAGAACCCGGACCTGTTCCTGCGCGGCCGCGACGGCCTGCCGGTTCGTCCACCACACCTGGTGCACCACCAGCAACGCCACCACCACGCCCACCGTGGTGATCGCCTCGGCGCCCACCCACAGCAGCCACGCGAAACCGGCCCGGCGCCCCCGTCGGCCGCGCCCCTGAACCACCACACTCACGCGATCCCGCACGGCCCGCACCCTAAGTCCTCCCCCCTCAACTGACCAGCGGCAGTACGGTGTGAACCATGCGCCCCGACACGCCTGCCGAGCACATCGCCGAAGCCGAGCGCCTCATCCGCACGGCGACCCGCTACCCCGAGGACCAGGAGCCCTTGCTCCTCCAGGCCGCGGCCCACCTCGAACTGGCCGACGCACGCGAGCGCGCGAGCACCCTGTACGACCAACTCCTCGCCGCCGCGCCCGCGAACCCGCACCTGATCAAGGCCCTCCAGGCCGCGAACCTGTGGGAGTACGGCCACGAGGCCGAGGCCCGCGCGCTGATCTCCGGCATCCGCGCCGCCGCGCCGACGGACCCGGCCCCGTGGGAAGTCATCGCGGAAGCCCTCGAGGCCCACGACGAACTGGAAGCCTCCCACGCGTGCTTCACCGAGGCGGCCACCCTCCTGACCTCGGAGGACACCCCCCTCACCCAGTCGACGACGGCCCTGCTGACCGGCCGCCACCGCGTCCGCCGCCTGCTGGCCCTCCCCCACGACGACTGGGACATGGTCGCCGACACCCGCCACGCCGGCCCGATCCCCCTGGACGAGCTCCACGACCCCAAGCGCATCTGGGCCCTGGGCTCCGACGACCCGGCGGAGCTGCGCGCCGAGATCGCCCGCCTGCGCGCCGAGCTGGGCGACCGCCGCGCCGCCCTCTCCCGCCCCTTCCCGGTGGCCATCCTCCACTGGCCCCAGCGGGAACTGTCGGAGCTCGTGTCCTCGTACCCGACCCTCGCGGCGGAGTACCCCTCCCACGAGGCCCACCTCGCCGCCGTCGAGGCCTCCCTCCGCGCCCTGGCCGCCTCGGGCACCACCAACCTCGGCATCGTCACGGGCAACGTCCCCTCGTACGAAGCCTTCGCGGCCTCGGAGAAGACCTCCCCGGCCTCCCCGTCCCTCCTGGCGGAATACGCCACCACCCTGGCCGCCCGCGGCAAAGCCACCCCCTGGCCCCCCACCCCCACCACCCCGTGCTGGTGCACCTCGGGCAAGCCGTACGCGGAGTGCCACGGCACCACCGGCTCCTGACCCCCGCCCCTTCACACCTCCGGCGCCGTCAGCGTGGTCGTCGCTTGGCCTTCGGTTCGGCGCGGCGGCCGGCGACGGCCGCCAGGACGCGCGCCGCCGCCTCGGCGACGTCCTCGTGTTCCCAGACGCGCAGGGCCAGCCACCCCGCCTCGGAGAACCGGGCGTCGGTGTCGAGGTCCCTGCGCCTGTTCCCCTCGATCTTCTCGCGCCAGAAGTCCGCGTTGTTCTTCGGCCAGGTCGCGTGCACGGGGCATCCGTGCCAGAAGCAGCCGTCCACGAACACCGCCACACGCGCGGGACCGAACACGATGTCCGCCTCGCGCCGCACGCCCTTCACCGGCCGTTGGTGAATCCGGTACCGCGCCCCGGTGGCGTGCAGGGCCCTGCGCAGCGACAACTCCACGGAGGTGTCGCGGCTCTTCTGGCGACTCATCCGCGCACGCACATCGGCCGTCGTTGCGAGTTTCTCCACGGCACCATTCTGGACCGCGGCGGGACCGGTGGCCGCGGTCAGAGCGGCAGCTGGAGCTGTTGGTGGCCGCGGGCCTTGGCTGTGGGTGGGGTGGGGCGGGGGGTGGTGAGGGTGAGGAGGGTGCGGAGGGCTGTGATGACCTCTGCCGGGGTGTCGCGGATCATCGACGGGGTCGCGCTGACGACCAGGATGCCGTGGGACTCCAGGCGCAGGCGGCGGCGGAGGGTGGCGTGCCAGGCGTCGCGGGTGTAGTGGTACTCAGCCGAGTCGATCTCCAGGGCCACGCCCTCGTCGGGCCAGTAGGCGTCCGGGCTGGCCAGGAAAGTGCCGTCCGGGGTGTAGAGGCGGGCGTTCCACAGGGGGGTGGGGAGGTCGGTCGCCGTGAGGGTGTCGCGGGCGCGGGCTTCGGCGACCGAGCGGACCCCCACGAGGAGTTCCGCCGCCGCGGCGCGGACCGCGGGGCGGGCCAGGAGGCGGGAGGCGCGGAGTTCGGCGTGCAGGTCCTGCGGGTGGCACCAGCCGGCCTGGACGACCTGGGCCAGGACCGAGCGGATCCGGTCGGGCCGTTCGGCGGCGCGCGCGGCGTAGTCGGCGGCGGCGCGGACCGGGCGGGTGCTGGGGATGCCCGAGACGGTGATCGTGCGCGGCCAGCGGGCCGTGGAC
>NZ_JBHWBP010000290.1:0-9765 GCF_042735575.1 Streptomyces sp. NPDC059564
GTGTGGGTGGCGGAGGGGCCGAGGCCGATGGAGAAGAGGTCGAAGAGGGTGTTGGCCACGGGGGGACTCCCTTGTCTGCTCGTGGGTGGGGTGGGGGCTGGGGTGGTGGATCAAGAGGGGTGGATCTGCGGATTTTGTCCGGCAGTCGAGCCTAACGCGTGCAGGTGAACGCTTCGGCTCCCGGACGGGTCGGTCAGACGTGAGTCAGCTCGCGTTCCGGTGCCGCGGAGCCGTCGGCGGGGCCTTCGGCGCCGTCCAGGACCGGGTCGGGGCCGGGCGGACCCGCGTGGTGGGCCCTGACGCCCGCCTGGGCGGCCCGGAAGTACGTGACGGGCGCCATGGCGGCCACCCGGGCGATGCCGGCGCCCAGGGGCGAACTGGCCGGGCCGGGTCCTTCTCGCCCTCGCGGGACAGGACGGGCGCGGCGACGGGTGCGGCGAAGAAGGAGGTCAGGGGGCGGAGGACCTTCGCGGCGGGGGGCCGGAAGGAGCGGGGCGGGCCGGGCCGGGCCCGGTGCGGCGGACGGCCCCGACCGCGATGGGGCCGGTCGGGTACGAGGCCGTCCTCGCGGTACGAAAAGGGCCCGGCCCTGTGGAAAACACGGCCGGGCCCTCCGTCTGGCCCGTTACAGCGTCGGGTACAGCGGGAACTTCGCGGCGAGCGCGGAGACGCGCGCCTTGAGGTCGTCGGCGTCGAAGACGGGCTTCAGGGCCGCGGCGATGATCTCCGCGACCTCGGTGAAGTCCTCGGCGCCGAAACCGCGGGTGGCGAGCGCCGGCGTACCGATGCGCAGGCCCGAGGTGACCATCGGCGGACGCGGGTCGTTCGGGATCGCGTTCCGGTTGACCGTGATGCCGATCTCGTGGAGGCGGTCCTCGGCCTGCTGGCCGTCCAGCTCGGAGTTGCGCAGGTCCACCAGGACCAGGTGCACGTCGGTGCCGCCGGAGAGGACGGAGACGCCCGCCTCGGTGACGTCCGGCTGGATCAGGCGCTCGGCGATGATCTTCGCGCCCTCCAGGGTGCGGACCTGGCGCTCCTTGAACTCCTCCGAGGCGGCGACCTTGAAGGACACGGCCTTGGCGGCGATCACGTGCTCCAGCGGACCACCCTGCTGGCCCGGGAAGACCGCGGAGTTGATCTTCTTGGCCAGCTCCTGCGTCGACAGGATGACACCGCCGCGCGGACCGCCGAGGGTCTTGTGCGTGGTGGTGGTGACGACGTGGGCGTGCGGCACCGGGTTCGGGTGCAGACCCGCGGCCACCAGGCCCGCGAAGTGCGCCATGTCGACCATCAGGTACGCGCCGACCTCGTCCGCGATGCGGCGGAAGGCGGCGAAGTCCAGCTGGCGCGGGTAGGCGGACCAGCCCGCGACGATCAGCTGCGGCTTGGACTCCTTGGCGAGGCGCTCGACCTCGGCCATGTCGACCTGGCCCGACTCGTCGACGTGGTACGGGACCACGTTGTAGAGCTTGCCGGAGAAGTTGATCTTCATGCCGTGGGTCAGGTGACCACCGTGGGCCAGGCTCAGGCCCATGATCGTGTCGCCCGGCTTCAGCAGCGCGAACATCGCGGCGGCGTTGGCCTGCGCACCGGAGTGCGGCTGGACGTTCGCGGCCTCGGCGCCGAACAGCGCCTTGATGCGGTCGATCGCGATCTGCTCGACCACGTCGACGTGCTCGCAGCCGCCGTAGTAGCGGCGGCCGGGGTAGCCCTCGGCGTACTTGTTGGTCAGGACCGAGCCCTGGGCCTCCATGACGGCGACCGGAGCGAAGTTCTCCGACGCGATCATTTCCAGGGTCGACTGCTGGCGCACGAGTTCGGCGTCGACCGCGGCGGCCACGTCCGGGTCGAGCTCGTGGAGCGGGGTGTTCAGAACGGACATCAGGATCCCCTGGGGTGTCAGTTGTCGGAGTGGGTGAGCGCGGCGTACTCCTCGGCGGAGAGCACGTCCGTCGGCTCGTCCGAGATGCGCACCTTGAACAGCCAGCCACCCTCGAACGGGGCGGAGTTCACCAGCGACGGGTCGTCCACGACGTCCTGGTTGGCCTCGACGACCTCGCCGGAGACGGGGGAGTACAGGTCGCTGACCGACTTGGTCGACTCCAGCTCGCCACAGGTCTCGCCCTCGGTGACGGTCTCGCCGACCGCGGGGAGCTGGGCGTAGACGACGTCACCGAGCGCGTTGGCCGCGAACTCCGTGATGCCGATCGTCGCGACGCCGTCCACGGCGTCCGACAGCCACTCGTGCTCCTTGGTGTAACGCAGCTGCTGGGGGTTGCTCATGACCTGATTCTCCTGGATGCGGGGGAGTGGATGTGAACAGTGGTCTCGGGTACTGAGACGGGCGCCGGGGCGCCGGAACACCGCCGCACGGCCGGCCGTACGGCGGTGGTGACTACTTCTGCCGCTTGTAGAACGGCAGCGCCACGACCTCGTACGCCTCATGCGTACCGCGAATGTCCACGCCGACGCCGGAGGTGCCGGGCGCGGCGTGCGCCGCGTCGACGTACGCCATCGCGATCGGCTTGCCGAGCGTCGGGGACGGGGCGCCCGAGGTGACCTCGCCGATGACCTGGCCGTCGGCGACGACGGGGAAACCGGCGCGCGGGACGCGGCGGCCCTCGGCGATCAGACCGACCAGCTTGCGCGGCGGGTTCGTCGCGGCGCGCTCGGCGGCGGCCTCCAGCGCGGCGCGGCCGACGAAGTCCCCCTCCTTCTCGAACTTCACGACCCGGCCCAGGCCCGCGTCGAACGGGGTCAGGGCGGTGGTCAGCTCGTGCCCGTACAGCGGCATGCCCGCCTCCAGGCGCAGCGTGTCCCGGCAGGACAGGCCGGCCGGCACCAGGCCGACGCCCTCGCCCGCCTTGGTCAGCGCCTGCCACAGCTCCACCGCGTGCCCGGGGGAGACGAACAGCTCGAAGCCGTCCTCGCCGGTGTAGCCGGTGCGCGCGATCAGCGCGGGCACGCCCGCGACGGTGCCCGGCAGGCCCGCGTAGTACTTCAGGCCGTCCAGGTCGGCGTCGGTCAGCGACTTCAGGATGCCGGGGGACTCGGGGCCCTGCACGGCGATCAGCGCGTAGGCGTCGCGGTCGTCGCGGACCTCGGCGTCGAAGCCGGCGGCCCGCTCGGTGATCGCGTCCAGCACGACCTGCGCGTTGGAGGCGTTGGCGACGACCATGAACTCGGTCTCGCCCAGGCGGTAGACGATCAGGTCGTCCAGGATCCCGCCGTCCTCCTGACAGATGTGCGTGTAGCGGGCGCGGCCGACGCCGACGGTGGAGATGTTGCCGACCAGCGCGTAGTCCAGCACCTTGACGGCCTCGGGGCCGGTCAGGGTGATCTCGCCCATGTGGGACAGGTCGAACAGGCCGGCCTTGGTGCGCACGGCGTTGTGCTCGTCGCGCTCACTGGCGTAGCGCAGCGGCATGTCCCAGCCCGCGAAGTCGGTCATGGTCGCACCGAGGAGGCGGTGCAGCGCGTCGAGCGCGGTCAGGCGGGGGGCAGTGCTCATGGGTGTGGCTCCCGGGTCCCAGGGCATGACATGACGAGGACGATCCTCCCCATCTGTCATCGGAACCTGAGAGGTTCGCCGAGAGTTCCCCGTACGAAGGACGGGACGCCCTGGGCTTGCACCTTGGGTGGAGCACGCGGCGGCCGTCGGGGACGGACGCGTCGCGGCTCGCTTTTCAGATCTGCCTCATCCACGCGGTACGGGGCCTGAGAGATTCAAGGGAGGTACTTGCTCCTTCGGCGCCCGGGCACGGCCTCGCGGCGTGCCGGGACTCTCCCGCGCGGATTCAAGCGGCCGGTATGCAGTTGGTGTCCAGATGGCGCACATCATTGCACGGGTCGCTGGAGAGCGGGCAGTGGGGCCCTGAAGAACGGACGGACCGGAACCGGGACCCCCGGATTACCGTCTCTTTACACTCAGTGGGCAGGGGTCCTGGCGGCCCGATTCGGGGGGAGACGATCACCGTGCGGAGATTCGGAGCGCTGACGACGACGGGAACGACGACGGGCACGGTCGACGGGCTCCCGGCCCAGCGGAGCGCGCGGTCGCGGCCGGCGGGGCGGCCGGTGTGCGACCTGCGCGGCGGCGCGGTGCGCGGGCCCCACCGCCTCGGGTTCCCGGCCGGGGACATCGTGGTGGTGTCGGGCCTGCCCGGCGGCGGCAAGAGCACCTTGATCAAGCGCGCCGCGGAGGGCGGCGGCATCGACTCCCAGGACGCCCGCGAGCGCTGGGAGCGCCGGATGCCGGGCGCGCTGCCGTACGCGGTGTACCGGCCGCTGGTGCGGGCCGCGCACTACTGGGGGCTCTGGCGGCGGCTGCGCTCCGGGGCGTCCGTGGTGGTCCACGACTGCGGCACCCAGGTGTGGGTACGGGGGCTGCTGGCCGCCGCCGCCCGGCGCCGGGGCGGCTCGCTGCACCTCCTGCTGCTCGACACCACCGCCGAGGAGGCCCTGTCCGGGCAGGCGGCCCGGGGGCGCCGCGTCTCGGCGTACGCCTTCGCCCGCCACCGGGGCGCGGTGGGCCGGCTCCTGCGCGACGCCGAAGCCGGCCGCCTCCCCGCCGGCTGCGCCTCCGCGACCCTCCTGGACCGCCGCTCGGCCGCCGCCGTGACCCGCATCGCGTTCCTCGCGGGCGGGGAGGCGGGGACGGGGCGGTAGCCTCGGGGCGACATCGGGCGGAGCCTTACGGAGGCAGGGGAACATGCAGGGCAGCGGCTGGCCGGCGAACGAGTTGGAACAGGTCCTCGGGGCGGCCCTCGGCCAGGCCGACGCCGGCCCGCGGATCCTCGAGGTGCTCGCCCGCAGCCAGGTCTGGGTGCCGCTCCCGCACGGCGGCGGCCCCGACCACGCCGCCCTCGACCTCCCCACGATGCTGATCGACGCGGAGGCGTACGTCCCCGTCTACAGCTCGGAGGCCCAGTTCCGCTTCGGCGCCGGCCCCGCCATGGACTTCGCGGTCGCCCCCGCCGTCGAGTTCGCCCGCGGCCTGCCCCCGCAGCTCGGCATCGCCGTGAACCCCGAAGGGGCCGTCGGCGTCCCGCTGCCCCCGGCCGCCGTCGCGGAGCTCTGCCGCGCCGGACGGACCCCCCTCGACGGCCCCGCCACCGGCGCCCGCGTCCGGCTCTTCGAGCCCGACTGGCAGGAGGACCCCGTCGACTTCCTCGCCGCCGCCTCCGAGGAGTTCCGCGCCACCGGCGTGGTCGCCGCCGCCCACCGCTGCCTCGCCAGCGTCGAGGCCGGACCCCCGCAGCTCTACATCGGTGTCCGGCTGGCGGGATGGGATCCCACGGCCCGGGACGCCCCGCTGGCCGCCCTCGGCCGGGCCCTGGCCCGCGTACCGGCGCCCTGGCCCGTGCAGCTGATCCTCCTGGACGCGGCCGAGGACCCGGTCACGGACTGGATTCGTGAGCGCGTACGCCCCTTCTACCTTCCCTAGCGCCGCTTAAGCTGGTTGGTACGGGTGGACGACGGGCGGACGAAGAGGGGTACCGGGTGAGTGCGTCAGGCACGGCCGCGGCCGGGCAGGTCGAGCACATGCTGCGCCAGGTGACTCCCGGGCGCTATGAGGGATACGAGTCATTCCTGCACGCCCTCGCCGAGGGCCGGCTGTGGATGCTGCTGTGGCAGGGGCAGTCCGGCTCGCCGGACGCGCAGTACGGCGGCATGGAGGTCGAGGGCCTCGGGTACGCGCCCTGCGTGACCTCGCCGCAGGAGCTGGCCGCCAGCGGCTGGAACCGGGGCTACGAGGTGGTCACCGGCCGGGACATCGCCCGCGCCCTCTACCCGGACCGCTGGGGCCTGTGGGTCAACCCGCACGAGCGGGGCGGCGGCCTCGGCGTGCCCTGGGCCGACCTGCGCCGCGTCGCCACCGGCCTGGACCGCATGCCCGCGGGGCCGCTGCGGCTGTCCGAGCCGGCCCTGGAGCTCCCGCAGTTCTACGGGCTGCTCACCCAGCACGCGCACCGCACGCCCGCCGTGCGCTCGCTGCGCCGCGCCTGGGTGCAGCCCGCGCTCGGGTCGGCGTACCTCGCGGTGGGGCTCGACCTGTACGACGCCTCCGCGCCCGCGCTGGAATCCGTACGGGAGATGATGCGGCAGTCGGTCGGGGCGGTGCCCGAAGGGGTGCCGGTGTGCACGGTCGCGCTGGCCGACGAGCACGATCCGGTCGCGATGTGGCTGCGGGCGCAGACCCGCCCGTTCTACGACCGCGAGGGCCAGGCCGCGGCCTACTAGACACCCGCGGCACCTCCTCCCCGGGCCAGGTCAGGCCGAGTGCCGACCCGCCTACAGGGAGTCGCGCGGCCCCGCCCGGGGCCTGGGACGGGCATCGGCGAGAGACCTCCGGCCGTCGGGAACCACGGTTCCCGGCGGCCTTCCGCTTGTCCGGATATCACCCGTGATGGGCGTCCAATTGGCGCACTCCTCCGATGAGTTGGGCGCCATGTCCGTTTGCGTACCGAACGGACGGTCTTGCTCCGCTGAGCCGTGAGCGGAGTCCGGATAACGGGAACCCGGGTGTCAGATCACGTTTGCGCATCCATTCACCTGCGGGTCTGGCGGCTGGTCGAGCGCCCGATGAAGACTCCCCACCCAAGAGCCGGTCAGTCCTCTCAGGACGCGGTTCGGCACGTGGACTTCGCTTGATGTTTCACACGGCACTTCCTGCACTTCCTGCACTTCCCGCACTCAGGCTGCACCGCATTCCGCTCCGCACCCCGTACGGCACTTCGCACGACAGTTCGCACGGCAGTTCGCATCACACCGCAGTTCCCACCGCACTTCGCACGCGTTCCACGTGTCCCGAGCACTCCGAGCGCCACTCCGCACCAACGCCGCCACAGCGGCGGGCATGGGCCGGCCACCCGTCGGCCGAGAGGGGTCCCCACCACGATGACGGCACCACTGCACGACGCGAGCGCGGAGACATCCGCACCCGTGTCCGTAGCCGACGTCCCTGCCAAGGCCATCGAAGGCCGCTCGCCCGGCCGCATCGCCTGGATGCGGCTCAAGCGCGACAAGGTCGCGCTGACGGGCGGCGTGGTCGTGATCCTCCTGATCCTGGTGGCGGTCTTCGCGCCGCAGATCGTGAGCCTGCTGGGCCACCCGCCCAACGAGTTCCACGAGGACATGATCGACCCGGACCTGGGCACGCCGATCGGCTCCTTCGGCGGCGTAAGTTCCGACTTCCTGCTGGGCGTCGAACCGACCAACGGGCGCGACGTGTTCAGCCGCATCCTCTACGGCGCCCGCATCTCGCTGGTCGTCGCCTTCCTGGCGGCCTTCGTCTCGGTCGTCCTCGGCAGCCTCCTCGGCGCGCTGGCCGGCTTCCTCGGCGGCTGGGTGGACGCCGTCATCAGCCGCGTGATGGACCTGCTGCTGGCCTTCCCGCAGCTGCTGTTCACCATCGCCCTGGTCTCCGTCGTCCCCAACTCCCTCTGGGGGTTCGAGGGTTCGGGAGTCAGGATGGGCGTGCTGATCGTCGTCATCGGCTTCTTCGGCTGGCCGTACATCGGCCGCATCGTCCGAGGACAGACGATCTCCCTGCGTGAACGCGAGTACGTCGAGGCCGCACGCAGCCTCGGCGCGGGCCGCGGCTACATCCTGATCAAGGAGCTGCTGCCCAACCTGATCGCGCCGATCCTCGTCTACTCGACGCTGATCATTCCGACCAACATCCTGACGGAAGCGGCCCTCAGCTTCCTGGGCGCCGGCGTCAAGCCGCCCACCGCCTCGTGGGGAAAGATGCTCTCCGACGCCGTCCCCATCTACCAGGACGACCCCATGTACATGGTGGTCCCGGGTATCACGATCTTCATCACCGTCCTGGCGTTCAACCTCTTCGGGGACGGGCTGCGCGACGCACTCGACCCCAAGGGCAGCTGAACCGCTTCTTCGATTCACCCACCTATGGAGGTTGGACAACCGTGATCCGCAGAAAGCAGGCACTCGCGATCACCGCCGTGATCGCCGCCCTGTCGCTGACCGCCGCGTGCGGTGGCAACGACAAGAAGGCCGATGGCGACGACAAGGGCGACAAGGGCTACAGCGGCGCCACCGCCGCCGTGGTCAACGCGTCCGACGCCAAGGGCGGCGAGCTCAAGCTCTGGTCCCCGCAGGACGTCGACTTCCTCGACCCGGCGCGCGCCTACTACGGCTTCGTGTGGAACCTGCAGCGCCTCTACATCCGGCAGCTGTACGCGTACGACAGCAAGCCCGGTGCCGCCGGCACCAAGCTGGTTCCGGACCTCGCCGCGGGCGAGCCGGTGCTGAGCAACGACGGCAAGACGTACACCGTCAAGATCAAGGACGGGGTGAAGTTCGAGGACGGCACGCCGATCACCGCCAAGGACTTCAAGTACGGCATCGAGCGCGTCTTCGCGCAGGACGTGCTGTCCGGCGGTCCGACGTACCTGATCGACCTGCTCGACCAGGGCCAGAAGTACCCGGGTCCCTACAAGGACACCGACCCGAACAAGATGGGCCTGAAGTCCGTCGAGACGCCGGACGACCACACCGTGGTCTTCAACCTGGCGAGCGCCAACTCCGACTTCAAGTACCTGCTGGCCATGCCGTCCTCCTCGCCGGTCCCGGTGGGCAAGGACGCGGGTGCCTCCTACACCAACAAGCCGGTCGCCACCGGTCCTTACAAGGTGGAGTCCTTCGCCTCCGGCAAGGGTGCGGTCTTCGTCCGCAACGAGAACTGGGACCCGGCCACCGACACGATCCGCAAGGGTCTGCCGGACAAGGTCTCCTTCACGGTCACCACCAACCCGGACGACATGGACCAGCGCCTGCTCTCCGGCGACATCGACCTCGCCGTCGACGGCACGGGTGTCCAGCAGGCCGCGAAGAACAAGATCCTCAAGGACACGAACCTCAAGAAGAACGCGGACAACCCCTACACGGGCTACATCCGCTACTTCGCCTTCCCGCAGACGGTCGCCCCGTTCGACAACATCGAGTGCCGCAAGGCCGTCATCTACGCGGCCGACCCGAAGTCGCTGCAGAACGCCCGCGGCGGCCCGACCAGCGGTGACCTCGGCGCGAACATGCTGCCGCCCGGCATCCCCGGCTCGGACAAGAAGTACGACCCGTTCAACCTGACGAGCGGCAAGCCGCAGACGGACAAGGCCAAGGCCGCGCTCAAGGCCTGTGGCAAGCCCGACGGGTTCGAGACCACCATCGCGGTGCGCAACAACCGCGCCCCCGAGGTCAAGAGCGCCGAGTCCCTGCAGGCCGCGCTCGCCAAGATCGGCGTCAAGGCGACGATCGACCAGTACGACGGCAAGCTCTCCTCCTCCACGATCGGTTCGCCCGAGAACGTGAAGAAGAAGAACTACGGAATCATCGTCATGGGCTGGGGCGCCGACTACAACTCCGGCTCGGGCTTCCTGCAGCCGCTGGTTGACGGATCGTTCATCCTGCCGAACGGCAACAACAACTACACCGAGGTCAACGACCCCGAGATCAACGGCCTGTTCAAGACCGCCGCTGCCGCCGCCACCCCGGAAGCCGCCGCCCCGTTCTACGGCCAGATCAACACGAAGGTCATGGAGAAGGCGCTCTACCTGCCGATCAACTTCGACAAGGCGCTGATCTACCACAACCCGCGTCTGACCAACGTCTACTTCAACGACTCGATGGGCCGCATCGACCTCGCGGTCCTGGGCGTCGGCAAGTAGCCGGCAGCCGGGGGTGCGGGCCCCCCCCGGGCCCGGGCCCCCGGCCCGCAGAAAACGTGGAACCACCCACTAT
>NZ_JBHWBP010000291.1:0-9758 GCF_042735575.1 Streptomyces sp. NPDC059564
GTCCGCAGGAGGGGGATGACGGCAGGGCCGCCGTCGAGGACCGACTGGGCCATGGCGGTCAGGACACCGCCCGGGCCGATCTCCAGGAAGGTGCCGACACCCTCGTCGGCGAGGGACGTGACGGCATCGGCGAAACGGACCGCCTCGCGGACGTGGCGCACCCAGTAGTCGACGGAGCCGAACGCCTCGCCCGAGACCGGAAGACCGGTGAGGGTGGAGACGACCGGCACGTGCGGGGCGTCGAAGGTGACCGTTTCCGCGACCTTGCGGAACTCGGCCAGCATCGGGTCCATCAACGGCGAGTGGAAGGCGTGGGAGACGGAGAGCGCCTTCGTCTTGCGCCCGTCAGCGGACAGCCGGTCGACGACGGCTGCCACGGCGTCCTCCGCGCCGGAAACCACCACGGCCGAGGGCCCGTTGACCGCGGCGATACCCGCACGGCCCTCGGAACCGGCCAGGAGTTCCCGTACCTCCTCCTCCAAGGCCTGTACCGCGACCATGACACCCCCGGCCGGGAGCGCCTGCATCAGCCGGCCGCGCGCCGCCACCAGCCGCGCCGCGTCCTCCAGCGAGAACACCCCCGCCACATGGGCCGCCGCGAACTCGCCCACCGAATGCCCGGCCACCAGATCCGGCCGCACGCCCCAGGACTCCACCAGCCGGAACAGCGCCACCTCGACCGCGAACAGAGCCGGCTGCGTGTAACCGGTCTCGTTCAGCAGTTCCGCGTCCTCACCGAAGACGACGTCCCGCAGCGGACGCTCCAGATGACCGTCCACATGCGCACACACCTCATCGAACGCATCCGCGAACACCGGGAAGGCCGCGTACAGTTCACGCCCCATCCCCAGCCGCTGACTCCCCTGCCCTGAGAACAGGAACGCCGTACGGCCTTCCGAGGAAGCAGTGCCACGGAGTGCCGGGTCCGCCGTTCCGGTCGTGTCGGGCTCCGCCAGTGCGCGCAGCGTCGGCAGGAACTCCTCCAGGACCGTGCCCAGCGCCACCGCCCGGTGTTCCAGGGCGGCGCGCGAGGTGGCCAACGAGAGTGCCACGTCGGCCGGTTCGAGCTCCGGGTGGCTCTCGATGTGGGCGAGGAGGCGTGCGGCCTGGTCGCGGAGGGCTTCCGGGCTGGTGCCGGACATGAGCCACGGGACGACGCCCGGCTCGGGGCGCGCCTCTTCGGGGGCCGGGGTCTGCGTCGGGGGCTGTTCGATGATGACGTGGGCGTTGGTGCCGCTCACGCCGAAGGAGGAGATTCCGGCGCGGCGGGTGCGTTCGCCGTCGGCCGCCCAGTCGACGGTTTCGGTCAGCAGCTCGACCGAACCCGCCGACCAGTCGACGTGCGGGGTCGGCGCGTCCACGTGCAGCGTCCTCGGGAGGACGCCGTGTCGCATCGCCTGCACCATCTTGATGATCCCGCCCACCCCGGCGGCGGCCTGGGTGTGGCCGATGTTGGACTTCAGCGAGCCCAGCCACAGGGGCTGGTCCTCCGGACGGTCCTGGCCGTACGTCGCCAGCAGCGCCTGCGCCTCGATCGGGTCACCCAGCCTCGTCCCCGTACCGTGCGCCTCCACCACGTCCACGTCGGATGCGGACAGGCCCGCGTCGGCCAGGGCCTGGCGGATGACCCGCTGCTGCGCGGGGCCGTTCGGGGCGGTCAGCCCGTTCGAGGCGCCGTCCTGGTTCACGGCCGATCCGCGCAGCACCGCGAGCACCTGGTGGCCGTTGCGCCGGGCGTCGGAGAGCCGCTCCACCAGCAGCATGCCCGCGCCCTCGCCCCAGCCCGTTCCGTCGGCGGCGGCCGCGAAGGACTTGCAGCGGCCGTCGGCGGCCAGACCGCGCTGCCGGCTGAACTCGATGAAGGCGTTGGGGCTGGACATCACCGTCACACCGCCGGCCAGGGCCAGGTCGCATTCGCCGCGCCGCAGGGCCTGGGCGGCGAGGTGCAGGGCGACCAGGGAGGACGAGCACGCCGTGTCCACCGTCAGCGTCGGCCCTTCCAGGCCGAAGGAGTAGGCGATCCGGCCGGAGACGACGCTGCCGGAGCTTCCGGTGCCGATGTAGCCCTCCAGGTCCTGCGGGACGCTCAGCAGGCGTGCCGCGTAGTCCTGGTAGCCGGAGCCGATGAAGACGCCCGTGCTGCTGCCCCGCAGGGAGGTGGGGTCGAGGCCGCCGCGTTCGAACGCCTCCCAGGCGATTTCGAGGAGGAGCCGCTGCTGCGGGTCCATGGCGAGGGCCTCGCGCGGGGAGATCCCGAAGAACCGCGGGTCGAACTCGGCGACGTCGTAGAGGAAGCCGCCGTCCTTGGCGTACGTCGTGCCGGGCCGGTCTGGGTCCGGCTCGTAGAGCGAGTCGAGGTCCCAGCCCCGGTCGGCGGGGAATCCGCCGATCGCGTCGCGGCCCTCGGCGACCAGGCGCCAGAGGTCCTCGGGGCTGCGTACGTCGCCGGGGTAGCGGCAGCTCATGGCGACGATCGCGACGGGCTCGCCGTCCTCGGAGGTGCGGGCCGCTGCCGGCGGGCGGGTGCTCGCGGCGGCCCGGCCGGTGGCGGCCTCCGTGAGCTCGGTGAGCAGGTGTGCGGCCAGTACGGCCGGGGACGGGTGGTCGAAGACGAGGGTGGCCGGGAGGTGGACACCGGTCGCCCTGTTCAGCCGGTTGCGCAGTTCGACGGCGGTCAGGGAGTCGAAGCCCAGTTCGCGGAAGGCGCGGTCGGCCGCGACCGCGTCCGCGTCCGCGTGACCGAGTACGGCCGCCGCCTCGCGCCGTACGAGTGCGAGGACCGCGCGGGCCTGCTCGGACCCGGTCAGGGCCATGGTCCGGCGGACGAACTCGGGCAGTTCGCCCTGGGCGGTGCCGGGCGGAGCCGAGTCCGCCGCGGCGGCGGCCAGGGCTGCGGCGGCCTCGGGGATCTGGTCGATCAGCGGGCTGGGCCGGAGCAGGGTGAAGGAGGGCGCGAAGCGCTCCCAGGTGACGTCGGCCACCGTCACCGTCGTCTCGTCGCGGTCCATGGCTCCGCGCAGCGCCGCGAGTGCCGAGGCCGGGTCGAGGGCGGGGAGTCCGCGCTTGCGCAGCCGCTCCTCGGCGTCGCCGTCCTCGACCATTCCGCCGCCCGCCCACGGCCCCCAGGCCACGGCCGTGGCGGTGAGCCCGCGCGCCCGGCGGTGTTCGGCGAGCGCGTCGAGGGAGGCGTTCGCCACCGCGTACGCGGCCTGCCCGGCAGCGCCCCATACGCCGGAGATCGACGAGAAGAGGACGAAGGCGTCCAGCGGGCGGTCGCCCAGCAGGTCGTCCAGGTGCCGGGCGCCCGCAGCCTTGGCGGCGAGGACGTCCGCGAACTGCCGCGGTGTCGTCTCGTCCAGCATGCCGGGTGTGCCCACGCCGGCGGCGTGCACGACGGCGGTCAGCGGGTGTTCCCCGGGGAGGCCGTCGAGGAGCCGCGCCACGGCGTCACGGTCGGCGATGTCGCAGGCCTCGATGGTGACCTTCGCGCCGCGTTCCTCCAGTTCGGTACGGAGTTCACCGGCTCCCGCCGCCGCTGCTCCGCGCCGGCTGGTCAGCACCAGGTGTTCAGCGCCGGCGCCGGCCAGCCAGCGGGCCACGTGCGCGCCGAGGGCGCCGGTACCACCGGTGATCAGCACGGTGCCGCGCGGCTGCCACCCGGCGGTCGCGCCGCTCTGCGCGGCCGCGCCCTGCGGGGAGCGCTGCAGGCGTCGTACGAAGACACCCGCGGCCCGTACGGCCAGCTGGTCCTCCGCCCCGTGGGCGCCGGCGAGCGCTGCGGCGAAGCGGCGTGCCGTGCGGTCGTCCAGTACGTCGGGCAGGTCCAGCAGGCCGCCCCAGCGGGCGGGGTGCTCCAGTGCCGCGGTGCGGCCGAGTGCCCAGACCTGTGCCTGGTGCGGGCTGCGGAGCGGGTCGGAGGATCCCGTCGACACGGCGCCCCGGGTCGCGCACCACAGGGGGGCGCCGAGGGTGGCGTCGCCGAGGGCCTGGTCGAGCGCCAGGGTCGCGGCGAGTCCCTCCGGGAGGACTGCGTGGGCGGGGTGCGGCTGCTCGTCGAGCGCCAGCAGCGAGAGGACTCCGGCCACGGCCCCGTCGGCCGCGGCGGTGCGCAGCCGGTCGGCGAGGTCCGCCCGTCCGGCACCGGGTTCTACGGGTACGGGGCGTACGTCGGCGCCGTGGTCGCGCAGGGCCCGCAGCGCGGCCGCCACCCACGGGTCGCCGTCCTCCAGGCGGCCGGCGGGTGCCGCGACGAGCCAGGTGCCGGGCAACCGGATCTCGATGGCCGCGGGCGCGGCGGGCTTCCAGACGGTCCGGTAGCGCCGGCCGTCCAGGGTGGACCGCTCGCGGTGCCTGCGCCGCCACAGGGTGAGCGCGGGCAGCACCGAGCTGAGGGGCGCGTCACCGGCCAGGTCGAGCCGTTCCGCGAAGGCTTCGAGGTCCGCGCTCTCCACGGCCTCCCAGAACCCGGCCTCTGCCGGGTCCACGGTCCCGGCATCGGGCCGGCCGCCGGAGAAGGCCGTCGACTCCAGCCAGTACCGGCTGCGCTGGAACGCGTACGTCGGCAGGTCGGGGAGTACGGGGCCGCGCTCGCCGAGCAGTGCGGTCCAGTCGAGCGCGACACCGTGGACGTGGAGCCGGGCCAGCGCGGAGGCGACCGCGAGGTCCTCGGGGCGGTCCGTGCGGAGCGCCGACAGGGCCACCGCCGGCTGCGTGTCGAGCAGCGACTGGGCCAGGGCCGTCAGTACGCCGCCGGGGCCGATCTCGACGAACACCGACGCTCCGGCGTCCGACAGTGCCCCCACCGCGTCCGCGAAGCGCACGGCCGCGCGGACCTGACGCACCCAGTACTCGGCGTCGGCCAGTTCCCCGGCCGTCACCGGGCGGCCCGTGACCGTGGAGACCACCGCAATGGCCGGCTCGGCGAAGGTCACGCTCTCGACGACCTTGCGGAAGTCGGCCAGCATCGGGTCCATCAACGGCGAGTGGAAGGCGTGCGAGACGGAGAGGGCCTTCGTCTTGCGGCCCTGGGCCGTCAGCCCTGCCACGACCGCCGCCACGGCGTCCTCGGCGCCCGAAACCACCACGGCCGAGGGGCCGTTGACGGCGGCGATGCCCGCACGCTCTTCGTTTCCGGCCAGCAGGGCCCGTACCTCGTCCTCCGATGCCTGGACCGCCACCATCACTCCCCCGGCCGGGAGAGCCTGCATCAGGCGGCCGCGGGCCGCCACGAGCTTCGCCGCGTCGTGCAGTGACAGCACGCCCGCCACATGGGCCGCCGCGAACTCGCCCACCGAGTGCCCGGACATCACGTCGGGCCGCACGCCCCACGCCCCGAGCAGCCGGAACAGCGCCACCTCGATGGCGAACAGCGCGGGCTGCGTGTACGCCGTCCGGTTGAGGTGCTCCTCGTCCTGGCCGAACATCACGCTCTTCAGGGGGAGTTCGAGGTGGACGTCCAGCGCGGCACACACCGCGTCGAACGCCTCGGCGAACACCGGGAAGGCGGCGTACAGTTCACGCCCCATGCCGAGTCTCTGGCTGCCCTGCCCCGAGAACAGGAACGCCACCCTGTTCTTGCGTGCCGCCGTGCCGTCGAAGACGTGGCCCGTCGGCTCGTGGCGGGCGAAGGCGGCGAGGGCGGTGAGCAGTTCGTCGCGGTCGCGGCCTACGACGGCGGCGCGGTGGGGCAGCCCGGCACGGGTCGTCGCCAGCGCCTGGGCGATGGCTGCCGCGGGGACCCGCAGGTGCGCTTGCGCGTACGAGAGCAGTCGCCGGGCCTGTTCGGGGAGTGCCTCGGGGCTGCGGGCCGAGATCGGCCAGAGGAGAGGGGTCCGGGAGGGCTCCGTGGTGCCGTCGGCGGCCGGTTCGGCGGCGGGTTCCTCCAGGACGACGTGGGCGTTGGTGCCGCTGACCCCGAACGCGGACACGCCCGCCCGGCGCGGCCCCTCCCCCCGCGGCCAGTCGACCGGCTCCGTCAGCAGCCGGACGGCGCCCGCCGCCCAGTCCACGTGCGGCGAGGGCTCGTCGAGGTGCAGGGTGCCCGGAAGGACCCCGTGGTGCATGGCCATGACCATCTTGATGACGCCGGCGACGCCCGCGGCGGCCTGGGTGTGGCCGATGTTCGACTTGAGCGCGCCGAGCAGCAGCGGCCGCGCGGCCGGCCGGTCCCGGCCGTACGTGGCGAGGAGGGCCTGGGCTTCGATCGGGTCGCCGAGCGAGGTGCCGGTGCCGTGCGCCTCGACGGCGTCCACGTCCGCGCCGGTGAGGCCCGCGTTGGCCAGGGCCTGGCGGATGACCTTCTGCTGCGCGGGGCCGCTGGGGGCGGTCAGGCCGTTGGACGCGCCGTCCTGGTTGACCGCGCTGCCCCGGACCACGGCCAGCACGCGATGGCCGTTGCGCCGGGCGTCGGAGAGCCGCTCGACCAGCAGGATGCCGACGCCCTCGGACCAGCCCGTACCGTCGGCGGACGCGGAGAACGGCTTGCACCGGCCGTCGGCGGCCAGCCCGCGCTGCCGGCTGAACTCCATGAACGCGCCGGGGGTGGACATGACCGTCACGCCGCTGACCAGGGCCAGCGAGCATTCGTCCTTGCGCAGCGCCTGGGCGGCGAGGTGCAGGGCGACGAGCGACGACGAGCACGCCGTATCGACGGTGACCGCGGGCCCCTCGAAGCCGAAGGTGTAGGCGAGGCGTCCGGAGATGACGGCGGCGGCGTTGCCCGTGCCGAGGTATCCGTCGAAGTCCTCCGGGGAGGTGGACAGCCGTGCATAGTCCTGGCCGTTGGTACCGGCGAAGACCCCGGTTCGGCTGCCGCGCAGGGTCGCCGGGTCGATGCCGGCCCGCTCGAACGCCTCCCAGGCGGTCTCCAGGAGCAGCCGCTGCTGCGGGTCCATCATCAGCGCCTCGCGCGGCGAGATGCCGAAGAACCCGGCGTCGAACTCGCCGACGCCGTCGAGGAACCCCCCGTGCCGTACGTAGCAGGTGCCCGCGTGGTCGGGGTCGGGGTCGTACAGCGCGTCCAGGTCCCAGCCCCGGTCGGCCGGGAAGCCGGCTATCGCGTCGCCGCCGTCCGCGACCAGCCGCCACAGGTCCTCGGGCGAGGTCACCCCGCCAGGGAATCGGCAGCTCATGCCGACGATGGCGATGGGCTCGCGGGAGTCGGCGGTCAGTTTCCGGTTCTGCCGGCGCAGCCGTTCGGTCTCCTGGAGGGAGGCCCGCAGTGCCTGAACGATCTTCTCGTCCGGTGTGGTCATCATGTGCTCCCGTACTCAGGCCGTTGATCAGGATTCGCTGTCGCCAAGCGCCAGTTCGATGAGGTTGTCGAGGTCCATCTCCGCGATGGCGGACTCGGCGTCCGGGCCGCTCTCGGGGTCGGATGCGGCGTACGCGCCGTCCGGACGCGTCCCGCCGCCGGACGCCCCGGCGGCCAGGTCCAGCAGGGTGTCCATCAGCCCGGCTTCGCGCAGGCGGGCCGGCGGGATCGACGCGAGGGCCTGCCGTACGCGGGCGTCGTCCGGGTGGCCGTCGTCGGCTGCTTCGGGGAGCAGTTCGCCGAGCAGCCGGTCGGTGAGCGCGCCCGGGGTGGGGTGGTCGAAGACCATCGTCATCGGGAGCCGCAGCCCCGTCGCGGTGCCGATCCGGTTGCGGAGTTCGACGGCGGTGAGCGAGTCGAAGCCCAGGTCCCGGAAGGCGCGGTCGGGCTCGACCGCGTCGTTGCGCTGGTATCCCAGTACGGCCGCGGCCTCCTTCTGGACCAGTTCCAGCAACAGGTCGTGCCGGTCCTGCGGGGTGTGGCCGGAGAGCCTCCGTACGAGGTCCGCGGCGGCGGTGGCGGCGTCGCCCCGGTCGCCGCCGGCGTCACCGTCGGCCGCGCCGCCGTCCAGCGCCGCCCGTGCTTCGGGGAGGTCGGCGAGCAGCGCGCTCGGCCGGCCGATGGTGAAGGACGGTGCGAACCTCGGCCAGTCGACGTCCGCCACCACCACGGCGGTCTCGTCGCGGTCCATGGCGAGTTGGAGCGCCGAGACGGCGAGGGCCGGGGGCAGCGAAGGGAGTCCGCTGCGCCGGAGGTACTCCTCGGCTCCGCCGTCGGCCGCCATGCCGCCCTCGGCCCACGGGCCCCAGGCCACGGCGGTCGCGGCGAGTCCCCTGGCCCGGCGGTGCTGGGCGAGGGCGTCGAGGAAGGCGTTGCCCGCGGAGTAGGCGGCCTGGCTGCCGCTGCCCCACACGCCGGAGACGGACGAGAAGAGGACGAACGCGTCCAGGTCGCGGTCGCCGAGCAGCTCGTCCAGCTGAACCGCACCGGTGACCTTGGCCGATACGACGGCGGCGAGTTCCGCCGGGCTCGTGTCGGCGAGGGCGGAGAACTGCGGGAGCCCCGCGGCGTGCACGACGGCGGTCAGCGGTGCGGGGTCGTCGGCGAGCGTGTCCAGCAGGTCCGCGAGTGCCGCGCGGTCGGCGACGTCGCATGCGGCGATCGTCACCCTCGCGCCCAGCGCCGTGAGTTCGGCGGAGAGTTCGGACGCCCCTTCGGCCGCCTCGCCGCGCCTGCTGGTGAGGACCAGGTGTTCGGCGCCGCCCTCGGCCAGCCAGCGGGCGGCGTGCCCGCCGAGCGAGCCCGTGCCGCCGGTGATCAGTACGGTGCCGCGCGGCTTCCAGACGCCGTCGGTGCCGCCGCCCGCGCCGCGGGGCATCCGTGCCAGCCTGCGGACGAGCACCCCGGAGGCGCGGACCGCGAGCTGGTCTTCGCCGTCGGCGCCACCGAGTACGCCGGCCAGCAGCGCGAGCGTCCGCTCGTCCGGCGTCCCGGGGAGGTCGACCAGACCGCCCCAGCGCTGCGGGGTCTCCAGCGCCACCGCCCGTCCGAGACCCCATACGAGGGCCTGGAGCGGCCGCGTGACCGGCTGGGATCCGCTCACCGACACGGCGCCGGCGGTGACGCACCACAGCGGCGCGTCCAGTTCCAGCGCGCCCATGGCCTGTACGAGCGCGACGGTGGCCGTCAGGCCGGTCGGCAGGCCGGTGTGGACCGGGTGGGTGTCTTCGTCGAGGGCCAGCAGGGACAGCACGCCGGCCACGGGTGCCGCGTCCGCGGGCACCGCATCCCGCAGCAGCGCGGTGAGCGCCTCGCGGTCGGCTGCCCGGTCGGAGACGGTGACGCACAACGACCGGGCGCCCCGGTCGCGCAGCGTGCGGGCGTACGGCTCGGCGGTCTCGGCGTCCGGCGCCACGACCAGCCAGGTGCCCGACAGCGGGCCGGACGGCGTGTCGGTGAGCGGCTGCCACACCGCCTGGTAGCGCCAGCCGTCCAGGGCGGAGCGGCTACGGGTCTCCTGGCGCCAGGTGGAGAGCGCGCCGAGCAGCGAATCCAGGGATGCCCCGGTTTCCACGCCCAGCCGCTCGGCGAGTGCCTCGGGCCGCCCGCTCTCGACCGCCTCCCAGAACTCCGCCTCCGCCGCGACGTCGGCTCCGGCCCCGCGGGCGGCCACGGCGGGGGCCGCGGCTGCTTCGAGCCAGTAGTGCTCGCGCTGGAAGGCGTAGGTGGGCAGGTCGATGAGCCGGGCACCACGTCCGGCGAGGACGGCCGTCCAGTCGACGGGCGTGCCGTGGACGTGGAGCCGGGCGAGGGCGGTGGTGACGGCCAGGCCCTCGGCGCGGTCGGCACGCAGGACGGGGATGACGGCAGGGCCGCCGTCGAGGACCGACTGGGCCATGGCGGTCAGGACGCCGCCCGGGCCGATCTCCAGGAAGGTGCTCACACA
>NZ_JBHWBP010000292.1:0-9710 GCF_042735575.1 Streptomyces sp. NPDC059564
GGGTATGACCGGGCCGGACGGTGCCGTGGCTGCGACCACCGTCCGGCCCGGAGTCTCAGGCCGCCGCGGCGGCGGGTTCGTGCTCGCAGGTGTCCTCGATGCCGTACGTCTCCCAGACCGGGAACTCGTCCTCGGCGGGAACCGGCTCGCCCGGGCTGAGCAGGCAGGCTTCCAGCGCGGCGCGCAGGGCCTCCGGGCGCAGCCCGGTGCCGATGAAGACCAGTTCCTGGCCCTGTGCGGTGTCCGGTCCGCGGGCGCCCGAGGGTTCGAAGCGGGCCACCGCACCCGCCTGTGACCACAGACCGGTCACCCGCGGACGGCTGGCGAGCCAGAAGAAACCCTTCGACCGCAGAACCAGCCCGTACGTCCCGCTGTCGAGCCCCTTGGTCACGAAGGTCCACAGCCGGCCGGGGTGGAACGGGAGGTCTGAGCGGAACACGAGGGAGGAGATCCCGTACTCCTGGGTCTCCGGCACGTGATCGCCGTTGAGTTCCTTGACCCAGCCAGGGGCCTGCTGGGCCCGTTCGACATCGAACAGCCCGGTGCCCAGGACCTGTTCCAGGGCTACCTGGCCCCGGACCGCGGGCACGATGCGGGCCTCGGGGTTGAGGCGGGTGAGCGTGGCGCGCAGCCGGGCCGCCTCGCTCGGCCCGACCAGGTCGAGCTTGTTGAGGACGATGACGTCCGCGAACTCGATCTGGTCCACGAGCAAGTCGCTGACGGTGCGCTCGTCGTCCTCGTACTGGTCGAGTCCGCGTGCCACGAGTTCGTCCCCGCCGGCGAGCTCCGGCAGGAAGTTGGCCGCATCGACCACGGTGACCATGGTGTCCAGGCGGGCGAGATCGCCCAGAGTCGCGCCGTCGTCCCGCGGGAAGGAGAACGTGGCCGCGACCGGCATGGGCTCGGAAATGCCGCTGGACTCGATGAGCAGGTAGTCGAAGCGGCCCTCTCGGGCCAGCCGGTCGACCTCTTGGAGGAGGTCGTCGCGCAGGGTGCAGCAGATGCACCCGTTGGTCATCTCGACCAGCCGCTCCTCGGTGCGGGAGAGCGCCGCCTCGCCGCCTCGCACGAGCTCGGCGTCGATGTTGACCTCGCTCATGTCGTTGACGATCACCGCCACCCGCAGGCCCTCGCGGTTGCCGAGCACATGGTTGAGCAGGGTGGTCTTGCCCGCGCCGAGGAACCCGGACAACACCGTGACCGGGAGCCGGTCGGGGGTCGTGCTGTTCACCGGCTCAGCCCTCGGGGCGCAGGAGGCCGCGCTCGTAGGCCTTCACGAGGCGCTGCGGGACCTGGTACACCGACCCGTCGACCGTGATGGGGACCAGCTGCGGGGTGGTCGCCTTCCACTGGGCGCGACGGTGGCGGGTGTTGCTGCGGGACATCTTCCGCTTGGGGACGGCCATGGGTGGCTCCTAGGTGGTCGGCGCGTATGGACGGCAGGCTATATGAAAACGACCTTCATTATCAATTGATGTCGCCTTCCTCTGCGTGAGACCCACTGCGGCGCCCGGCAGGCCCGCGCGGTCGGATCGAAGCTGATGTCTCGGGCGGCCCTCCGATGGCCGGGCGAATCTCCGCCTGCGAGGCCGTCGCCGCCCGCACGGCGGGCATTCGGGCGATGGCGAAACGATCAGGCAGGTGATTCCTCCGACGCCCCCTTGATGTCATCCCACGTGCTGTGATCACTCCTCATCGTGACGACGTGGGCGGTCTGGGGCTGCCCACGGTGACAGGAGGGCCTGGCTTCCATGCGCGGTGACTTCCCACGGCTCAGGCGGACGTTTTCACTGTGGTGCGGCATCGGTGCCGTGCTCGGCGGTTCGCTGGGCCCGGCCGCTCAGAGCGCACACGCGCGCACGGCGGAATTCCGAGAACGCGCCACTACATGTGCGACCCCGGGGCCGATCGCACATGCCTCCGCCGGCCTCGACTTCGGTGGCAAGGAGCTCAGTACGGCAAGTGCCGCCCGCACGGCGGCCGCCATCACGGCCGCGCTGACCGCCGGGCCTCTCCCCGCCGGGGCCCGGGTGGCGGGGAGCCGGGTACTCCTCCCCGACGGCCAGGGGTCTTTCACGATCGGCGTGGAGCCCGCGCGCATGCCGGGCACGCTTGCCTACGCGCCGGTGGCGACCACGCACTTTCTCGGGCCGAGCGCGGCCGTGGTACGGGTCTCCGACCGGGCGACGGCCGATCTGATCCGGCTGGCGGTCGCCGCCCGGCTCACCGAGGTGGCGGCGATCGTCTCCGACCGGTCGGCGAACCGGCGGCTCGACGTCACGAGCGGCCTGACCGAGGGTGTGCTCACCACCGCCGACAGCGCCGGCCGGATCCCGCTCAGCCCCAGGGACATCGGCCGGATCGCAGCCCTGAAGATCCTCGGCGACCAACTGCCCACCGCCACGGCCCAGGTGAAGTCGGCCGCACTCGGTTCCGCCATCGCGATGGGCCTGCTCGACGAGGAACCGGCCCGGCCCGTGCATCGTATGGAAGGCAACGTGCCGCTGGCCGGCGTGGCAGCCGCGGCGGCACGAGCCGTCTCCGTCCGCACGCTGTCGCCCGGCTCCGCGACCGCTCTCGACAAGGTGCTCGAGCTGGCACGCCAGGCCGGATCACAGGCGGCCCTGAAGGACATCCGCGCCGAACGGGACTGCGAGCGCCGCGTGCTGCGCGAACAAGCCGACGGTGTGATCGCCCAGCGAACGACCGTGGACGCCGAGCTGACGAAATCCCTGAACACGCGTGATGCGCAGCTGCCGGTCATCCCTCACGTGATCGTCGGCGGAGGATGGGCGGCCACGGTCGACTACCTCACCCTGCCCCCGGTCGCGAGTGCCGGCGCCGATGTGCCGCCCGTCCTGACGGTGTCCGCGGGCTACGGAGTGGTCAACGGTCTCGGGGACTTCCGCCTCACCCAGCCCGCGATGGACAACGAGCTGCCGGGTGCCTCCTTCCAGCCCGGTGACTTCGCCGAGGACCGCAACGACTTCGTGATGTCCACCGCCTTCGGGCGAGCGGTCGGTGTGGCCCGGGCCCTGGCCGGCATGCCCACGTACCAGGCGAACGTCACCGGGATCGAAGCCCGGCCGGACGGGACGGCCGCGGCGGACTGGCCTGCCGAAGCCCGGTACCGCCTGACGACCGGCGACCGGCGGACGCTGTACGCGCGCTCGGTGGACCTGGCCACCGGTCTCGGCCCGCCCAGGATCCAGCAGGCGGCCGGCGACCAGCTGGCCGGCCGGACCTTCGTCGATCCGGGTACCGGCTACCAAGTGGCGTTCGGCCCGGCCGGTGACACGCGGATCCTCGATGCCCAGGGCGAGCCGTACGCCGGGCAGTTGCCCGCGAACGCAAGCTGGCTCCTCGGCGTGCAGAACGTCGAGGGCACGCCGAAGAGGCTGTACGAGCCCTTCCTGCTCGACCCCCAGGGCCGGCCCACCGAGCGCCGCGTGATCGATGCCGAGTCCCGTTACTCGGTGGATCCGCAGACCCGTACGGTCTACGCCCCGGACGGATCGGCCGTCGACCCGGCGACTTTGGATCCGGACCTGCGGGCCCGGCTCGGCTTCCGGCCCGAGGGCTATCGCGACCCCCGGTTCGTCACCGACCCAGACTCCCCCTATTCGGTCCACCCGATGACCGGCGCCGTCATCGTGACCGCGAGCGGCGAGCCCGTCGACCGCACCACCCTCCCGCCGCAGACGCTGACCCGCCTCGACGCCCTCGTCCGGGCACACCAGGTCCAGTACGGCGGCCAGAACACCAGCGCCAGCTACCGTCCGGACGACGACCTGCTCGTCGTCGGCGGCGGCGCGGGCGGCGCCTCCGAGGTCGAACAGGCCCACTACGTCACCCGTCAAGTCACCTGGGGGGCCCGCCCGGCGAAACTCGGGGCCGACTACCCCAAGGGGCCGGAAGGCGCCCTGGACCCGAAGGGGCTGCGCGCCGAATGGGATTCGGCCGCCCCGGCCCGGAAGGCGGAGATCCAGCGGGACCTCACCTTCGTCAGCGGCGGCTTCAACCGGCGCAACACCCTGCCGGCGATCGGGGCCTTCTCCCTGCCGGTGTGGGAGCCGACTCTTCGGACGACCGACCTGCCCGTCACCATCCGGTACACCACCACCGGCCGGTTCGGCACGACCGACCTCCAGGGCCGCCTCTCCACCTTCAGCCGTATCGTCTACACCATCGGCCAGGAGGCCGACCACCCCGGCGGCGCGGCCGCACTGCTGGGCACCGGCACCCGGCTGGTCGCGGTGCTCGGACCGGACGGCACGGAGGTCAACGGCCTCAGCGACGCCCCGGGCACGCTGCGGGTCCTGGGCGCGGCCGGTGTCACTCGCGGCGTTCTGCGGCTTACCGGCGCGGACCAGCCCGTACTGACCGACAAGATCAAGGCACAGGCGGACGCCCTGCCGCCGGACGCCCGCACCATTGACCCCAGCATCCGCTACCACGCCGGGCGGATCGCGGAGATGAACCGGACTTTCCGGCGATGAGGGATACGGAGCGGCCGGTTGAGGGCGCGATCCCGGTCAGGGCGATGGCTGTGCGGGTCGATGCGTGCGACGAATGGAGTCCGTTGCGCGAGGTGCTGGTCGGCACCGCGTACGGTGCGATGTTCCCGGCCGAGGACCGCCGCATGGTCGAGGCGACCATGCCGCGCGAGCACTGGGACGAGTTCCGTCCCGGCCACCCCTTCCCGCCGCGGATCGTGGAGGACGCGGAGCGCGAGCTCCAGGCCCTCGCTGAGCTGTTGGAAGAGCTGGGATGCCGTGTGCACCGTCCGCGCCAGGTCCAGTGGTCGGGACTGGGCGGGTACTCGGCAGCCATGCCGCGCGACGCGCTGCTCGTGATGGGTGATGCGATCGTCGAGGCGTCCATGGCCTGGCGCAGCCGGCGGCACGAGCTGCTGGCGTACTGGCCACTGGTGCGGCAGTGCCGACGGGACGGGGCCAGGTGGCTGCCGTCGGCCGTCGACTTGAACGTCGACCCGGTCGGCGCAGGGCCGCCGTTAGCCCTTGACGGCTGGGTCATCGGCGACGCCCGTCCGGCCTGGGACGCCGCGGACTTCCTGCGCCTGGGCCCGCGTACGCTGATCGGCCAGCTCAGCCACGTCACCAACCGGTCCGGTGTCGAGGACCTGCGGGAACGCCTGGGCGGGGACGTCCAGGTGCATCTGGTCCGGCCGGATGATCCGCACGCAATGCACATCGACGCCACCCTGTGCCCGCTGCGGGAAGGGCTCGTCCTCTACAACCCGGACCGGATCGATCCGGCCGCGCTGGCCGGCACCCCGATGGCGGACTGGGAGCTCGTCCCCGCCCCGCACCCCGACCCGCGCACCACACCTCCGCTCTACATGACGAGCGCCTGGCTGAGCATGAACCTGCTCGTCGTCGATGGACAGCACGTGCTCGTGGAGGCGTCTGACGACAAGCTCCAGACCCTGCTCGCCGAGCTCGGCTTCACGCCCCTGCCGCTGCCCTTCCGGAACGTGCAGGCCCTCGGCGGGTCCTTCCACTGCGCCACCTTGGACCTGCACCGCGACCGCAGTGCGCGGCTGTCCTGAGACCGGACGGGTACGGGTGGGCCATGTGTGGTCCGGGCGGTCGGCCGCCTGGTCGGTGGGATCCCCGGGCCCGGCCGCGGCCGGCGCCGGCACGACGTCGACGGTCGTGCTGACCGTGAACGGGGAGCGGCGGTCCGCGGTGGTGGACAACAGGACGTCGCTCCTCGACCTCCTGCGGGAGCACCTGGAGCTGCCCGGCACGAAGAAGGGCTGCGACCAGGGAGCCTGCGGGGCGTGCACGGTCCTGGTGGACGACCGCAGGGTGAACTCCTGCCTCACGTTCGGCACTCGGCCTGTAGCCGGCGGTCCCTCGGCACGGGGTGCGACGCCGTCGACGGCGACAACCGGATGCAAGCGGTCCTGGGGGGCAGCGCGCACTGCGTGGCCAGCCACCCGTCGGACCTCGCCGTGGCGCTCGTGGCCTTGGACGCCGTCGTCCACCTGCGGGGCAGGGAGGGCACCCGCACCGTCCCGGTCGCGGAGTTCTTCCTGCGGCCGGGGGACACCCCGCACCGAGAACAGGATCTGAGGCCGGGCGAACTCATCACCTCCGTACGCGTCCCCGCCGGCCCCCATACCCGGCGGTCGGGGTACCTCAAGGTCAGGGACCGCCAGTCGTACGAATTCGCCCTCGCGTCGGCGGCGGTGGCGCTCGACATCAGGGGCGGTGTGATCCGGGGCGCCCACGTGGCCGTCGGCGGCGTCGCCACCGTGCCGTGGCGGCTGCCGCGGGTGGAGCAGGCGCTGGTGGGCGGGCGTCCCGGCCGCGCGACGTGGACGCAGGCGGCCTCCCGTGCCGCCGAGGGCGCGCGGGCACTGTCCGGCAACGCGTTCAAGATCCGGCTCCTGGAGCGGACCGTGCGCCGGCAGTTGACGACGATCGGAGGAGGACGGTGATGGCCGGCCACGTCGTGGGGCAGGGCGGCCGGCCCTCACCGACTTCGACGACCCCGGCGCGGCGTCGGTCACGGCGCCCTCGAACCCGGACTACAGCCGCGGCGACCCGGACGGTGCCTTCGGATCGGCGGACGCCACGGTGGACCTCGAGTTCACCATCAGCCGGGAGAACCACAACCCGATCGAACTGCCCTCGACCATCGCCCGCTGGGAAGGCGGCAAGCTCACGCTCTGGGACAAGTCCCAGTGGGTCCAGGGCGCGGCCCGCACCGTGGCCGGCGCGCTCGGCGTCCCCGAGCAGGACGTCCGGGTGCACAGCGAGTACGTCGGCGGCGGGTTCGGCAGCGCCATCCGTGCCTACGACCACGTCGTCCTGGCCGCGTTCGCGGCGCGGCGGGCCGGACGGCCCGTCAAGGTCGTCCTGTCGAGGCGTCAGTTCTACTACGGCACCGGCTACCGGCCCGCCCGCCGCCAGCGCCTCGCGCTCGGGGCCGGCGCGACGGGACGCATCGAGAGCCTCATCTACGAGGTCCGCACGGAGACTTCGCGCTACGAGCAGTACGAGGAGGGGCTCACCGACCTGCCGAAGTTCCTCTACGGCGTCCCCCACACGAGGACCCGGTACCGGCTCACCGCCATCGACGCCCAGTCGCCGGCATCCATGCGCGGCCCGGGCGTCGTCAGCAGCGCCTTCGCCCTCGAAACCGCCGTCGACCAGCTGGCGCACGACCTGGGCATCGATCCCATCGAGCTGAGGCTCCGCAACGAACCCACCCGGGACGAGGTGACGCGCCTGCCCTTCTCCACCCGCAGGCTGCGCGAGTGCTACGACCTCGGTGCCCGCCGCTTCGGGTGGTCGAGGCGCAGCCCCGCCCCCGGCGGCCGCACGGACGGCGACCTGCTGATCGGCACGGGCATGGCCACCGCCTCGTACCACAACAACCGCCGCCAGGTCGGCTCGCGCGCCCGGGTCGACGCGGACGGGACGGCGACGGTGGCGACGGCGACCAGTGACATGGGACCGGGCACGACGACCTCCGTCATGCAGGTCGCAGCGGACGCGCTGGGCCTGCCCGCGCGGCAGGTCACCTTCCGGCTGGGGGACTCGGCCCACCCCCTCGCCCCGCCGCACGCCGGCGCCACCACCATGGCGAGCGTGGGCTCGGCCGCCCATACCTCGTGCACGGCCCTGCGGAACAAGTTCATCGCCCTGGCGGTGGCGGACCCCGCCTCGCCCCTGTACCGGGCCGATCCCGCCAAGGTGGCGGTCCGCGACGGCCGCCTCACCCCGGGGCAGGGTGGCGCCGCCGACAGCTACCGCGAGATCCTGCGCCGCGCCGGCCTGCCCGGTCTGGAGGCCACCGCCACATGGGGGCCCGGCGACGCCGACGAGAGGATCTCCAGCTACGGCTACGGCGCCGTCTTCGCCGAGGTGTCCGTCGATCCGCTCCTCGGGCTCGTCCGCATCCGCCGGATGTTCGCGGCCTACGACGTCGGCCGCGTGATCAACCCCAAACTGGCCCACAGCCAGGCCGTCGGAGGCATGGTGGGCGGGATCGGGATGGCCCTGCTGGAGGCCACGGTCACGGACCACCGCGACGGCCGGATCGTCAACGCGGGCCTGGCCGACTACCTGGTCCCGGTCAACGCCGACGTTCCCGAACTGGACGCCGCGTTCATCGACACCGAGGACCCCCTGGCGGATCCCATCGGGGTCAAGGGGCTGGGGGAGATCCCATCGTGGGAGTCCCGGCCGCCATCGGGAACGCGGTGTTCAACACCACCGGCAAACGCCTGACCGACCCGCCCATCAGACTGGAGGCGCTGCTCTGAACGGCGGCCGGTGACCTGCCGGCCCCGGGGATGAGGACGAGCCGCTGTTGGCGGGTAGTTCAGGCCATCCCGCACACCCTGGAGCCGTCGTGCTGTCACGATCGCGGTCATGACGACCTCTCCGCAGGATGCGGCGCCAGGCTGGGACGACCTGCTTCGTACAGGAACCGGCCCTGTGCAGCAGAGCTTCCTGGACCTTGTCAGGACCACACGTGAGTACGTGGGCTACAGCCCGGAACTGGTATCGGGCTTGTTGCAGACCCCGGAGTACGCCGCTGCGGTGCTGCGCCTCGTAGTGGACTTCTACGGGATCCCCGACGACATCGAGGCAGGGGTAGCCGCCCGTACGGCTCGCGCGCGGTACATCGGCCAGGAAGGCCGGTCCTTTCACATCCTGCTGGGCGAACAGGCGCTGTACACCCATCTTGGCGGGCCGGAAGTGATGCGGGACCAGCTGCGCCGATTGTTGGATGCGACGGACCTGCCGGGCCTGTCCCTGGGGATCATCCCGGCCCGCGCCCGCCTCCTGGTCCACCCGGGAGGCAGCTTCTCGATCTTCGACGACAGCAGGGTCGAAGTCGAGGGATACCGCGGGGCCGAGACGATCACGGATCAGGGACGGGTCGGCGTGTTCCGCAAGGCGTTCGGGCTCCTCCAGCCCTGCGCCGTCTACGCACAAACCGCCCGTGACCTGATCACGTCCGCACTGGCGATGAGCTGACGAGCCGGAGCACTGCACGAGGAAGCGGGCAGCTTCCTCTGCCCTCCAGGTCCTCCCTTCTGGCGACGGTGGTCGACGTAGGACTGGGGGACTGGCGACGGTCTGGTGATGTCGGGTGTCCCTGCAACCGCAGCGGCGGTAAACGGGGCCGCGGCCGACGCCGGTACGCAAGGACATCGCCTTCGGCGGGCGGAGGAAGGTGCGACACCCTCAGCTTGCGACCACAGACGACCACCCTGCCTGTCGGAACTGCCGTGACCCGTGTGTTTCCCTCGTCGGCGCGCCAAGGGCAGCGCCTTGGCCGGGCTCTGGAGACTGCTGAGTTCTTGGTCTGCTGTCCCGTGGTCAGCGGAACCGCGGGCCGTTCGGGTGTGTGGTGTGGAGAGGTGAGTTCGCGACCGACGGCGGCCTGCCGAGGTCATAGGGTCAACGGTGTTTTACAGCGGTGGAGTTGAATGTGTCGCGGTAAGTGCGCGGCGGTACCCCGACGTGCGCCTTGAAGAGGGTCCGGAAGTTGGCCGGCGTGCCCAGGCCGCAGCGCCGTGCGACGGCTTCGACCGTCAGGTCGCTCGATTCCAGGAGTTCCCGTGCGAGGCCGAGCCTTGCATCGAGCAGCCAACTCATGGGCGGTCGACCGGTGTCGGAGTGGAAGCGCCGGATGAGGGTGCGGCGGGACATGCCGGCCTG
>NZ_JBHWBP010000293.1:0-9670 GCF_042735575.1 Streptomyces sp. NPDC059564
GGTCGGTCAGGGGTTGGGGCCGGTGGCCACCGGACGCTCCGGGTCCGAGGACCACTCCGACCAGCTGCCCGCGTACAGGCCGGACGCGATGCCCGCCACCTCCAGGGCCAGCACCTCGTGCGCCCCGGAGACGCCCGAACCGCAGTACACGCCCACCTCCGTGTCGCCCGACGCGCCCAGCGCGGCGAACCTGGCGCGCAGTTCGGCGGCCGGCAGGAACAGGCCGTCCTGGCCGACGTTCCCGGTGGTCGGGGCCGACACCGCGCCCGGGATGTGCCCGCCCACCGGATCGATGGGCTCCACCTCGCCGCGGTAGCGCTCGCCCGCCCGGGCGTCGAGCAGCAGTCCCGTACGGGCCAGCGCCGCCGCGGCGTCCGCGTCCAGCAGCTCTCGCGCCCCCGGGTTTGGCTTGAAATCGCCCTCCGTGGGAGTCGGCGCGTCGGCGGTCACCGCACCGCCCGCGGCCGTCCACGCAGCCAGACCGCCGTCCAGAACACACACGTCCGGGTGACCCGTCCAGCGCAGCAGCCACCAGGCCCGGGCGGCGGCCCAGCCCTGTCCGCCGTCGTACACGACCACCGGCGTGTCCGAGCGGACACCGGCGCGGCGCATGACGGCGCCGAAGGCTTCCGGGTCCGGCAGCGGGTGACGGCCGCCCGACCCGGGCGGACCTGCCAGTTCGCGGTCGAGGTCGACGTACACCGCTCCGGGCAGGTGCCCGGCCTCGTACGCGGGGCGCTGGTCGGGGCCGCCCAGCTGCCAGCGGATGTCCAGGAGCACCGGCGGCCGGGAACCGGCCATCTCGCTCATCAGTTCGGAGGCCGAGAGAATCGCAGTCATGGGCTCATCTTCCTCCCCTGCCCGGGTACCCGTGTAACAAGCCGGACATCGACGGGCCGCAGTGATTCGGTCATCTCTGTTCCGGGCCTCGACCACCCGGCCCGGTCGGGGCGCGCCGGGTGTTGCGGAGTGGAAGCATCAGCGGGGCAAAGGGACACGACGGCAGGAGACGGCTGACATGACGGCGGCAGCGGGGGCTTCGCAGCGCCCGCCCGGCACACCGTGCTGGGTGAGCCTGATGGTGCACGGCCTCGGGAACACCGAGGACTTCTACGCGGACCTCTTCGGCTGGGAGTACGAGCCGGGCCCGAACCAGCTCGGCCCGTACGTGCGGGCCTTCCTCGACGGCGAGGAGGTGGCGGGCATCGGCGAGATGCCGCCGGACCGGCACCTTCCGGTGGCCTGGACGACGTACTTCGCCACCGACGACGCGGACGTGACCGCCGAGGCGATCCGCTCCTGCGGCGGGACGGTCGCGGTCGGCCCGCTGGACGCCGGGGCGGCGGGCCGGATGGCGATCTGCTCCGACCCGCTGGGCGCGATCTTCGGGATCTGGCAGGCCGGGGCGCACCCGGGAACGCGGCGGCACGGGGTGCCCGGGGCTCCGGTGTGGAACGAGCTGGTCACGCAGGACACCTCGACGGTCGGCAAGTTCTACCAGCACGTCTTCGGGCACGAAGCGGAGGAACACCCCGCGGCGTCCGCCGACTTCGACTACCTGACCCTGCGTCTGGAGGGGCGTCCGGTCGCCGCGGTGCACGGGGTCGGCCGGTCGCTGCCGCACGACCGGGGGCCGCACTGGATGACGTACTTCGAGGTGGCGGACCCCGACGCGGCCGCCGAGCGGGTGGCCGAGCTGGGCGGACGGATCGTGGACCCGCCCCGCGAGGGCATTCGGGGGAGGCTGGCCACGGTCGCGGACCCGGAGGGCGCGGTCCTCACCCTCGTCCGGACGGCCACCGGCTAGCTGCCCGGAGGGCCTTCGAGGGGCCTGAGGCCGGGGCGCTTGGCGGTGCGGCCGTCGCCGGAGGACCGGCCGCGCAGGCGGCGGCCGAGCCAGGGGCCGAGGAACCCGGCCGCCCAGCCGAGTTCGGCCGCCGCGGTGGCGAGGCCGCCGCGGGGCGGCCGGGGCGGCAGCGGGTGCGTCCAGGCGTCGCCGCTCCCCGGCAGGCCGAGGGCCTCGGCGAGGGCGGCGGCGATCCGCGCGTGGCCGAGGGGGCTGGCGTGGAGCCGGTCGGTGCTCCACATCCGCGGGTCGGTGGCGGCGGGCACCAGACCGGTTTCGGCCACGGCGACCCCGTGCCGGGCGGCCGCTTCGCGGATGCGGTCGTTCATGTCGAGGACCCGGGGGCGCAGGGGCTTGGCCAGCGGCGCGACCTCGGCCACGTCGGGGAAGGTCACGGTCGCCACCCTGGTTCCGGCGGCCGTGAGCGCGGCGAACATCTCCTCGAGGTGTCCGGCCGTCGCGGCGGGGTCGAAGCGGGGCCGCAGCACGTCGTTGACCCCGGCGACGACGGTGGCCACATCGGGGCGCAGGGCGAGCGCGGGGGCCAGCTGTTCGGCGCGGACCTGGCCCGCGAGCCGGCCGCGTACGGCGAGGTTGGCGTAGAGCAGGCCGGGGTGGGCGGCCGTGAGGTGCCCGGCGAGCCGGTCGGCGAAGCCGCGCAGGCCGACCGTGTCGTCCCCGTCTCCGAGCCCCTCGGTCTGGCTGTCGCCGAGGGCGACGTAGCGGACGGGTTCAGCGTTCGGCACGGGCGCCCTGCCTCTCCTTCAGTACGGCCGCGATCCGCAGGCACCAGTCCCGGTGGCCCTCCTCGAAGGCCATGCCGCGCAGGCAGGTGAGGTACCCGCCGATGCGCTCGCCGCGGATCAGGTACTCCGCTTCGTCCATCTCGCCGCGCATGCCGCGCAGCAGCTTGCCGAGCAGCTCGATCTTGGCCTCCGCCGCGGCCGCGCGCTCTTCGAGCTGCCCGATCACGGGGGCGGTGCCGATGCGGTCGGCGGTCTGGACCTTGACCAGCAGGTCGTCGCGGATGAAGGAGGGCTTCGGGGGCGCGGCGGCGAAGTCCTCCAGCTCGGCGCGGCCGGCGTCGGTGACCCGGAACAGGCGCTTGTTGGGCCGGTTCTCCTGGACCACCTGCCGGCCCGCGACCAGCCCGTCCTTCTCCAGCTTGGCGAGTTCGGCGTACAGCTGCTGGGGCAGGGCGTGCCAGAAGTTCGCGACGCCCACGTCGAAGGCCTTCGCCAGTTGGTACCCGCTGTACTCGCCGTCGAGCAGCGCCGCCAGCACCGCGTGTCTCAAAGCCATCGCAGCATCCCCTTCCCTTCCGTCGCCCGCCCCGGCATCATACTCAAAAAAGCGACTAGTCATATTCTTGATTACTCACACAGTGCACTGCTCACTCACACCGAGGAGGGGTCATGGAGACCGCCGAACGCTTCCGCGCCGCCGTGGAGAAGCGCGATCTCAGCGCGCTGGACGACCTGTTCACCGAGGACGTCCGCCTGTACAGCCCCGTGAAGTTCACCCCCTTCGAGGGCAAGCCGATGGTGCTGGGCCTCTTCGGCGTGCTCCTGCGGGTCTTCGAGGACCTGCGCTACCTGGGCCGGCTGGACGGCGCGGCCGAGACCAGCGCCGACGGCGAGGAGGCCCCGTCGGTGATCCTGCCGTTCCGCGCGGAGGTCGACGGGAAGCAGATCCACGGCATCGACCTGCTCCAGTTCGACGAGGCGGGCCGCATCAAGGAGTTCACGGTGATGGTCCGCCCCCAGTCGGCCGTCCACACCCTGGGCCAGGCGGTCCTGACCGGCCTCGTGGCCGACGGCCTGGTTCCGGCCCCGGAGGCCACGGCCTGACGGACCGGGCACGGGGCGGGGTGTGGGGCCGAGAGGCTGAAGTCGATCGGCCATTGGGAATCAATGATCACGAAAGGCGCGGGGCGCCCCTCGATTTGTGTGAATAGCTGACCGCACTGCTTCTCCTTGGCGAGTCGGCTCCACCGAAGGGCAACCCATGCCACCTCACCCGAGAACGCGCCACGGTGGCCCGCACCGGCGTGCGCTGAGTGCCGCCGGTGCGGTGGCGGCGTGCTGGGTCCTGCCGCTGGCGCCCTCGGCGGCCTTCGCCGCGGGGGATCCCGGGGCGGCCACCCCCGAGGTCCGTGCGTCCGCCGCCGTACCGGCGCCCGCCTCCGCCTCGGCGCCCGCGCCGGACCGCGAAGGCGCGGACCTGGTGGTGGCCGGCGCGCTGCGTGCGGACGGCTCCGGCGGCCGGGAGCAGCGGGAGGGCGGCGTTCCGGTCGCGCGGGACACCTTCGACTACGTCCTGACGGTGACCAACCGCGGCCCGTCCACCGCCCGCCAGGTGCGCGTCACCGACCGGCTGCCCACCTCCCTGGAGTTCGTCGCGTCCCGCGACGGCTGCGCCGCGAACGGCCGGACGGTCACGTGCGGGCCGCTGGCCGCCCTCGCGGTGGGTGCGTCGCACCGCTGGGTGATCACCGTCCGGCTGTCGGCCGACTACCGCGGCGACGGTACGGACATCGTCAACGAGGCGGTCGTCGGCGCCGAGACGCGCGACCCCGACGCCCTGAACAACACGGCGTCGCTGACGGGCCTGGAGATTCCGCCCAGCGCGCGGGTCGCGGACCTGTCGCTGCGCAAGACCGCCCGGCTCGCCCCGGGGCGCGAGGACGTCCGTCCGGGCGAGAAGTTCACCTACGTGATCGCGGTGCACAACCAGGGTCCCGGCACGGCGCGGCAGGTCACGGTCACCGACCGGCTGCCGTCCTCGCTGGTCCTGCTCTCCTCCCCCGACGACTGCGCGCACCCGGGCGGCGAGGACCGGCTGGTGGTGTGCCCGCCGCGCGAGCGCCTGGCGTCCGGTGAGACGGCGGAGTTCCGGATCACGGTGCGCGCGGTGACCGGGGAACGGGCCCACCCGCCGGGCGGCTCCTGCACGCCCATCGACAACGTCGCCCGCGTCACCTCGGCGAGCGTCGACCCCGATCCCTCGGACAACGCCAACGCGCGGGGGACGACGGGGCCGGGCGGCGGGCGGCTGTGCCTGGTGTCCGACCGGGGCGAGGACCACCACGGCCGTGAGGACCACCACGGTGGCGAGCACGACGACGGCGACGGGCACGACGACGGCGGGCACGAGCACCACGGCCGCGAGGACCACGACGACGGCCGTGAGGACCACGGCCGCGACGACCACCACCACGGGCAGGAGCACCACGGCGGCCGCGGCGACCTGGCCGACTCCGGCGCCCGGGTGCCGGGGTGGCTGCTGTGGGTCTCAGCCGCTCTGGTGGGCGGTGGAGCGGCGCTGCGGACGGCCTTCCGGGCCCGCGCCTGACCGGCGGGTCACCGTAGAGCGAGAAGAGCGAGAAGACCGACAAGACGAGGAAACGTTCCGGTATGACCATGCCCTGGAGTGCCCGGTGGCGCAGGGCCGCCGCCCCCTTGCTGTGCGCCGCCGCACTCGTGCTGGCCTCGTCGTCCTCCCCGGCCGCGGCGGCCGACCGGGCCGGCGGACCGCCGCCACGCCCGCGGGCGCTCACGTTCCCCGTCAACGAGACCTTCGACAGCTCCACCAACCTGGGCGGCATCAGCGGCAGCGCGAGCTATCCGACGGGCGGCGGCTGGCTGCGGCTGACTCCCGCGAGCACCAGCCAGGCGGGCACCTGGAAGATGCAGGACTCCTTCTCCTCCGGTCTCGGCATCGTCGCCGAGTTCCGCTACGCCACCTACGGCGGAACCGCCTTCGAGAACAAGCGGGGTGACGGGCTGTCGTTCTACCTGACCGACGGCGCGGCGGCCGACGGCGTCGGCCCCGTCGGAGGCAGCCTCGGCTACGCCTGCACGGGCGCGGCGGGCCTCTGCTTCAGATCGGGCGTCCCCGGGGCCTATCTCGGCATCGGACTGGACGAGTTCGGCAACTTCTCCTCCGACACCGTCGGCAACGGCGGCCCGGGCGCCCAGTCCAACAAGATCGTGGTGCGCGGCGGCGGCAACGCCAGCACGGGGTACCGCTACGCCACCGCGGCGGACGGCCCCGGCTCGACCGTCGAGACCGGCAGCCGCGCCAAGGAGCGCAAGGTACGCGTCTCCCTGCTGCCCAGCGGTACGAAGATGCTGCTGTCGCTGTGGTCCGACAGCGGCCCCGACACCACCATGAACAAGCTCATCACCGACTTCGACGTCACCGGTGTCACCAGCCAGCCGAAGCTGCCCGCCACCCTCAAGGTGGGGTTCTCCGCGAGCACCGGCGCCGCGACGAACATCCACGAGATCGACGACCTCCGGATCAACGTCCCGGCGGACCTGACCATCGCGAAATCGGGATCCCTGGCGAGCGTGCCCGCCGGCGGGGGACCGGTGACCTACACCGTCACCGTCTCCAACAGCCAGGCCAACGAGGTCACCGGTGCCGCCGTACGCGACACCGTGCCCGGTCTGACCAACGTGACCTGGACCTGCCGCGCCGCTACGGGCGGCACCTGCGGACGGGCCTCCGGTACCGGCAACGCCCTGGACACGACGGCCGACTTCAAGCGGGGCGGCTCCGTCACGTACACGATCACCGGCACCGCCCCGGCCCAGCCCGTCACCCTGAGCAACACGGCGACCGTGACCGCCCCGGCGGACCGTACGGACACCAATCCGGCCGACAACAGCGCCACGGCCCCCGACACGGTGGTGACGGCGCGGGCCGACGTGAGCGCCGAGAAGGCGGGGCTCGGGTCCGGGCCGGTCGCCCCGGGCCAGGAGTTCGAGTACCGGATCACCGCACGCAACCTGGGCCCCTCCCCCACGACCTCGGTCCAGCTCGCCGACACCCTCCCCGGGCCGCTGCGGTTCGTCTCCTCCGCCGACGGGTGCACGGCCACGGGGCAGCGGCTGTCCTGCCCGGCCCGCGCTTCGCTGGACGCGGGGGCGAGCACCTCGTGGACGGTACGGGTGAGGCTGGACCCGGCGTACGGGGGTGACGGCTCGGACCTCGGGAACGTCGCCACGGTCCGGCACGACGTCACCGACCCGCAGCCCGCGAACAACACCAGCGCGGCCGCGGCGCCGCCCGGCGGGGTGGCCGCCCCGCAGGCCGACCTCTCGCTGGCCAAGGCCGCCGAGGAGCGCGCGCCCGTCGCGCCCGGGCAGACGTTCACGTACACGCTGACGGTCCGCAACGCCGGCCCGTCCGTGGCCCGGCGGGTCTCGGTCACCGACCCGCTGCCCCCGGCGCTCGCCTTCGAGGCGGCACCCGCGGGCTGCACGGCCGCCGGACGGACCGTCACCTGCGGTACGCAGGCCGTGCTCGCGCCGGGCGAGAGCCGCGAGTGGACCTTCACCGTCCGCCTCGATCCGGCGTACGCCGGGGACGGCACGGCCCTGCGGAACACCGCGACCGTCCGGGCGGACACCGCCGACCCCAACGCCCTCGACAACAGCGGCTCCGCCGGTGTGCCGGGCGGCCTGACCCGGCCGCCGAGGGCCGACATCGAGCTCACCAAGCACGCCGCGGCGGGCTGAATCCGCCCGGCACGGCGTCGCCGCCCCTCCCCCGAACTCCCGTACAGCGCTCTGTACGGTCCTCACGCACGAAACGGAAACGATGCGCGATGACGACGACACCAGGCCGGCGGCCCGCGGTGCGGGCCCTGGCTCCGCTGCTCTGCGCCGCGGCACTGTGGGCCGGGCCGGGCCCGGCGGCCTCCGCCGCCCCGCCGGGACGGGGGCACGTGGTCGAGGTGACGGCCCAGCGGGCCCAGGCCGCGCCCGGTGACCTGATCACGTACACCCTCACCGCGAAGAACAAGGGCCCGTCGGTGGCCCGGAACGTCACCGCGACGGACAAGCTGCCCGACGGGATCTCCTTCGTGGGCTCCTCGGACGGCTGCACCGCCACCGGCCAGACCGTCACGTGCGGGCCCGAACCCCAGCTGGCCGCCGGGCAGACGCGGAGCTGGAGCTTCCAGGCCCGGCTGAGCCCCTCCTACCACGGCGACGGTTCCGACCTCGGCAACAGCGCCACCGGCACGTCGGACGCCACCGATCCCGACCCCGCCAACAACAAGCCCGACCCGGTGCTGCCCCCGGGACCGTTCGCCCCCGTCTCGGACCTGGCCACCGTCAAGACTCCGCTGGGCGCGGGTCCGACGGTGCCCGGCCAGGAGTACGAGTACGAGGTCCGGACGGCCAACAAGGGCCCCTCCGACGCGCGCAACGTCGTGGTGACCGACGCCCTGCCGGACGGCCTGACCTTCGTGTCCTCGGCGGACCCGTGCACGGCCTCCGGGCGGACCGTCACCTGCGGTCCGCTGGCCAGGCTCGTCCCGGGCGCCGAGGTGGTGTGGACGTTCAAGGTGAAGCTGGACCCCGCCTACGCCGATGACGGCAGCGACCTGCGCAACACCGCGACCTCCGCCTCCGCGTCCGCGGACCCGGAGCCCGCCGACAACACCTCGCACGCCGTCCTGCCGCCGGGCGGGGTGACCGACCCGCAGGCCGACGTGTGGATCACCAAGCGGCCGGCCAACGACACCCCGATCGCCCCCGGTCAGACCTTCGAGTACGTGGTCACCGCGCACAACGACGGCCCGTCCCGGGCGGTCGGCACCACGGTCACCGACAAGCTGCCCGCGCAGCTCGCCTTCGTCTCCTCCCCCGACGGCTGCTCGGTCACGGACGGCACGGTCGGCTGCGGCCCGGTGGCCGTACTGGAGCCCGGCGCGTCCCGGACCTGGCGGTTCACCGTCCGGCTCGACAGCACGTACACGGGCAACGGATCGGACATCCGCAACACGGCGACGGCCACCTCGACGACCAAGGACCCCAAGACGGAGAACAACACGAGCAGCCCGGCGGGCCTGCCCGGCAGCACCGTCAACAAGCCGACCGCGGACCTGGCGGTCACCAAGGAGGCCGTCGGCACCACGCCGCCCGTTCCGGGCGAGAGCTTCGACTACCGGATCAAGGTCACCAACAACGGCCCGTCGGCCGACGCGTTCAACGTCAAGCTCACCGACCACCTCCCCGAGGGGCTCTCGTACGTGGCGTCCTCCCCCGCCGGATGCACCGTCGCCGGCCACCTGGTGTCCTGCAAGCGCACCAGCCCGCTCAAGGTCGGCGAGACGGTCGAGTACCTGCTCACCGTCAAGGTGGACCCCGCCTACAGCGGTGACGGCAGCGACCTGAAGAACACCGCCCAGGTGACGGCCGACAACATCGACCCCGCGAGCGAGAACGACACGAGCACGGCGACCGTCCCCGGCGGCCACGTCACGGACCCGGCCGCGGACCTCGCCATCACCAAGAAGCCCGTCCAGACCGCCCCGGTGGCCCCGGGCGAGACCTTCGACTACGCCCTGACGGTCACCAACAACGGCCCCTCGCAGGCCGAGCAGATCACCGTCACCGACACGCTGCCCACCGCGCTGAGCTTCGTCTCCGGCGACGCCGCGTGCACCTCCGGACGGACCGTCACCTGCGGTCCCCTGCCCAGCCTGGCCCCGGGTGCCTCGATGACCTGGGTGATCAAGGTGAAGCTGGATCCGGAGTACACCGGGAACGGCTCCGACATCCGCAACACGGCCTCCGTCGACGCCCTGACCCACGACCCCAAGTCCGCGAACAACACGAGCGCCGCGGCGGGCCCGCCCGGCGGCACCGTCAAGTCCCCGACCGCCGACCTGGAGGTGGGCAAGACGACCCCCTGACCCGACCCCACAACCCCCGAAGGCCCGCCGGGCATAACATCCCCCGGCCAAAACCCCTACCCCCAAAACAAAGAAACATTAAAATAAAAAAAAAATAACCATCCCAACAA
>NZ_JBHWBP010000294.1:0-9659 GCF_042735575.1 Streptomyces sp. NPDC059564
GACCTGGGAGCGCGGTACGCATGAACAGCAACCCCGGCAACGGGCCCGCCGTCTCCCGGCGGGAGTTCGACGCGCTCTTCGAGTCGGTCCGTACCTGGGGCCGGTGGGCCGCCGCCGACCGGGGTGCCTGGAACCGGGTGACGGCGGAGCACGTGCGCCGGGCCGCCGCCCTGGTCCGGTCGGGCACGACCGTCCCGATGGGGCTCCCCTGGGCCACGCGGCCCGGCCCGGACAACCCGCGGCCCGCCCTGCACTACATGTCCGACCTCGGCGACGTGGAGGCCGGCGAACCGTCCGCGTACAAGGACTTCCTCGGCGCCGACTACCACGGCAAGGCCGTGAGCCACCTCGACGCGCTGTCACACATGGCCTACCGAGGGCAGCTGTACGACGGCCGGACGGCCCGCGGGGCGATCGGCGCCGGCGGCGCCCGCTTCGGGGCGGTGGCGGCGCTCGGCCCGCTCGTGACCAGGGGGATCCTCCTCGACCTGCCCGCCGTCCTCGGGGTCGACTGGCTGGAGCCCGGCCGGGCGGTGCACGCGGACGACGTCACCGCCGCCGAGCGGGCACTGGGCGTGACCATCGGTGACGGCGACGCGGTGCTCCTGCGGACGGGCCGCTTCCGGCGGCGCCGGGAGACCGGCCCCTGGGACCCCGGCGCGGCGAGCGCGGGCTGGCACGTGGACGCCCTGCCACTGCTGGCCGAGCGGGCCGTGGCCCTGCTCGGCGGGGACGGGGACAGCGACGTACGGCCCTCCCCGGTCGAGGGCGTGCACTCCCCGGTGCACACCCTCGCGATCACCGCCATGGGGGTGCCGCTGCTGGACAACCTCGACCTGGAACCGCTGTCCGCGGCCTGCGCCGAGGCGGGCCGGTACGCGTTCATGCTCGTCGTGACGCCGCTGAACGTCCCCGGCGGGACCGGTTCGCCCGTGAATCCGGTTGCGATCCTGTAAAGCTCCGGCCCACGGGCTATCCCGCTCCCACCTCCGCCCCGAATATGTGAGGAATATACTCAAATCGGGCTATCGAGAGCGTTCCGGTGAGGGGAAGTGGTGCAGATGGGGGTCGTGGGTGACCGCATCGGCCCCGTGCGTTCCCGTGACCGGTTTCTGCACGGCGAGGAGGCCGGATCGGCCGACGGCGGCGTGCGCGGTCCGATCCTGAGCTCGTGGCAGCGCTGCCGGCTCCTGGGCCTGTCGCCGGACCAGTCCGAGCTCCCCTTCAACGAGGACTTCGACCAGGACGGTCCCCTCGTCCGTGCCGCCGGACCCGTGCTCGACCGGCTCCAGTCGATCTTCGCGGGCAGCCAGATGAACATCTGCCTCGCCGACGGACACGGCACCGTGCTGGAACGCCGTTTCGGGGACAAGGCCCTGACCAGGCACCTCTCCCCCATCCAGCTCCTGCCCGGTTTCGTGTTCGCGGAGCGGGTGGCGGGGACGAACGGCATCGGTCTGACCCTCGCGGAGCGGCAGCTCGTCCAGGTCTACGGCGCCGAGCACTTCGCCGAGCGCTCCCAGGCGAGCGCCTGCACCGCGACCCCCGTACGCGACCAGCTCAGCGGGCACATCGAGGGCGTCCTGTGCCTCGGCTACCCCTACACCGACGCCCACCCCGGGCTGGTCGCGCTGGTGCGCCGGGCGGCCGAAGCCGTCGAACGGCGCCTGATGGAACAGAGTTCGGCGCGCGAGCGCGGGCTGCTGCGGGCCTACCTCGAGGCCGGGAGCCACGCCGCCCACAACGGCGGGCCGGGCTGGGGCGAGTACCCGCTCGCCATGGCCGAGCTGCTGCAGAGCGAGCTGGACCAGTCCGACCAGTCGATCCTCAAGGAGAAGGCCACCGAGCTGATGTCCTCGGTCCGGCGGGCCGCCACCGAGGTGCCCCTGTCCCGGGGCCGGCACGTCACCCTCGTGAGCCGCCCCGTGACGAGCGCCTCCGGGGTGGAGGGCGTCGTCATCGAAGCGCTCATCCCGCAGGACACCGAGCGGCACGCCCCGGCGCCGGGCCACGCCGAGCCCGGGCCGCACCCCGCCGCGCCGCCCGGAGCCGTGCCCCCCGGGCCCGCCGCCCCCGGGCCCGCGCCCACGAGGCCCCGTACCGTCGACGCCCCGCGCGCCGACGGCTCCGCCACCGGCACCGTGCGGGGGCTGGTGCTGGTCGGCGAGCCCGAAGTGGGCAAGTACGCCGTCGCGGCGCGGCGCCGGCTGGAGCTGCTGGCCGAGGCCAGCAACCGCATCGGCACCACCCTGGACGTGGACCGCACCGCCTGGGAGCTCGCCGAGACGGCGGTGCCGCGACTGGCCGACTTCGTCACGATCGACCTGCCCGAGGGCGTACTGCGCGGCGAGGAGCCCCCCAGACCGACCACCGAGATGCACCGCACGGTGGTCCACGGCATCCGCGAGGACTGCCCCTTCTACCCGGTCGGCGAGCAGGTCACCCTCAGCCCGACCACGCCCCACGTGCGCTGCATGATCACCGGGCAGCCGGTGCTGGAACCCGATCTGAAGGCCGCCTTCGGCTGGATCGCCCAGGACCCCGAACACGCCGAGCTGCTGCTCGCGCACAACATCCACTCCCTGATCACCGTCCCGCTGCTGGCCCGCGGCGTCCTCCTCGGCATCGCCAGCTTCTACCGTTCGCAGGACCCGGCCCCGTACGGCGACGACGACCGCGCGCTGGCCCAGGAACTCGCCGCCCGCGCCGCCCTCTGCATCGACAACGCCCGCCGCTACACCCGCGAACACACCCTGGCCCTCGCCCTCCAGCACAGCCTGCTCCCGCGCGGCCTTCCCGAGCAGGACGCCGTCGAGGTCGCCCACCGGTACCTGCCCGCCGAATCCGGGGTGGGCGGCGACTGGTTCGACGTCATCCCGCTGTCCGGCACCCGCGTGGCCCTCCTCGTCGGCGACGTCGTCGGCCACGGCCTGCACGCCGCCGCCACGATGGGCCGGCTGCGCACCGCCGCCCGCAACTTCGCCGAGCTGGAACTCGCCCCCGACGAGCTCCTCACGCACCTGGACAACCTGATGGTGCGCCTCGACCGGGAGGAGGGCGGCGACCATCCCATCCCGGGCAGCAGCGGCATCGTCGGCGCCACCTGCCTGTACGCGGTCTACGACCCCACCTCGCGGCAGTGCGTGATGGCCCGCGCGGGCCACCCCCCGCCCGCACTGGTCGGCCCCGACGGCACCGTGACCCTCCTCGACCTGCCCGCCGGGCCCCCGCTCGGCCTCGGCGGCCTGCCCTTCGAATCGGTCGAGATCACCCTCCCCGAGCACAGCCAGCTGGTCCTGTACACCGACGGGCTCATCGAGGACCGCCACCGCGACGTCGACGCGGCCCTCGACCAGCTGCGCGGCGCGCTGGCCCACCCGGACCGCGCCCCCGAGGAAACCTGCCAGGCGGTCATGGACGCGGTGGCCCCCGAGCACCCCGGCGACGACATCGCCCTGCTCGTCGCCCGTACCAACGCCCTGCCCGCCGACCGGATCGCCGCCTGGGACATGGCCGCCGACCCGGCCCGCGTCTCCGACGTCCGCGCCGCCGCCATGGAGCAGCTGAGCCGGTGGGGGCTGGAGGAATCCGCCTTCGCGACGGAGCTGCTGCTCAGCGAACTGGTCACGAACGCCGTGCGCTACGGCAGCGAGCCCATCCGGGTGCGCCTGATCCACGGCCGTTCCCTGATCTGCGAGGTGCACGACGGGAGCAGCACCGCCCCGCGCATGCGCTACGCGGCCAGCACCGACGAGGGCGGCCGCGGGCTGTTCCTCGTCGCCCAGCTCGCCCAGGCCTGGGGCACCCGGTACACGACCTCCGGCAAGGTCATCTGGGCCGAGTGCACCCTGGACGCGGCGTGACCGGGTACCGGCGCTCTCGGGCGGGCCAATGCCGGATATACCGCCTCAGATCCGCATAGAATCCCGCATGCAGTCGGGAACACCTCGGAGGCCGACCCCCGGAGAAGTCTGTGCATGACGCTCCTCCCGACACCTCGACGGGCCCTGCCCCGCGGTCGGGCGCGGAACCCCTCGTCCGCATCCGCGGTCTCGGCAAACGGTTCGGCGGCACGCGCGCCCTGACCGCCGTCGACCTCGACGTCCACCGGGGCAGCGTCCTCGCCCTCCTCGGCCCCAACGGGGCGGGGAAGTCCACCCTCATCAAGGTGCTCGCCGGGGTCCACCACGCCGACGAGGGCGAGGTGACGGTAGCCGGGCACCCGCTCCGCTCCCACGCCGCCGCCCGGAACATGTCCTTCATCCACCAGGATCTCGGGCTCGTCGAATGGATGACGGTGGCCGAGAACATCGCCCTGGGCACCGGCTACCCGCGCCGCCGCGGGCTGATCTCGTGGCGGCGGACGCGGGAGCGGTGCGCACGGGCCCTGCGGCTCGTCGCCGGGCACCTGGACGCCGACGCCCCGGTCTCCGGCCTCGCCCCCGCCGAACGCGCGCTCGTCGCCATCGCCCGCGCCCTGGCCACCCGGGCCGAACTCATCGTGCTCGACGAGCCGACCGCCACCCTTCCCGCCGCCGACTGCGCGCGGCTGTTCGACGTACTGCACTCCCTGCGCGACCGGGGGCACGGCATCCTCTACGTCAGTCACCGGCTCGACGAGGTGTACCGGGTCGCGGACACCTTCGCCGTCCTGCGCGACGGCCGCGTGGTCGACCGGGGTCCGCTCGCCGGCCACAGCCCGGCCCGGCTGGTGCACGCCATCGTCGGCCGGGAGACGACCGGCCACCGCCCGGCCACCACGCCCGCCGCGGGCCCGCCCCTCCTGCGCCTCGACGGCGTGAGCACGGCGCAGGCCCTCGGGGTCAGCCTGGAGCTGCGGGCCGGCGAGGTCCTCGGCATGGTCGGCCTCACCGGCGCCGGCCACGCGGACCTGGGCCGCGCCCTCGCCGGGGCCCGGCCGATCCTGGGCGGGCGGGTACTGCTCGACGGCCGCCCGTACCACCCGCGTACGGTCCGTGCCGCCCTCGCCCGCGGCGTGGGCCTCGTGGCGGGCAACCGTCAGGAGGAGGGCTGCGCCGCCGAACTGACGGTACGGGAGAACTTCCACGCCAACCCCGGGGCCGCCGGCGGGCCCGCGCCGCGCTGGATCAGCCCCCGGCGCGAGCGCGCCGAGACCGCCGCCCTGATCGACCGGTTCTCGGTGCACCCCCGCGACGGCGAGGTGCCGATCGCCACCCTGTCCGGCGGCAACCAGCAGAAGGTCATGGTCGGCCGGTGGCTGCTGCGCGGCGGACCGCGCCTGCTCGTCCTGGAAGAGCCGACCGCCAGCGTGGACGTGGGCGCCAAGGCCTCGATCCACCGGCTGCTCGACGAGGCGCTGGCCTCCGGCCTGGCGGTGCTGCTCGTCTCCACCGATTTCGAGGAGGTCGCGGGCGTGTGCCACCGCGCGCTGGTGTTCGTACGCGGCTCCGTGGGCGCCGAGCTGACCGGCGCGGCCCTCACCGTCGCCGAACTCACCCGTACCGCCTCGGCCATGCCGCCCGTCACCGGAGACCCGACGAGCCGATGACCCCTGCCACGTCCTCCTCGCCCCGCTCCGTACGGGGACACCGCCTGCGCGGGCACCTGATCGGCGGCTACGGCCTGCTGGTGCTCGCCGTCCTGCTCTTCCTGGTGTTCTCCCTCGCGCTGCCCCACACCTTCCCCACCCGGGACACCGTCTCCTCGATCCTCTCCAACCAGTCGATCCCCGCAATCATGGCGCTCGGCGCGACGGTCCCCATCGCCACCGGCAAGTTCGACCTGTCCATCGGCTACGGCCTCGGCCTGGCGCACGTGATGGTGATGGAGCTCCTCGTCAACGAAGGCTGGCCCTGGCCCCTCGCCTGCCTCGTGGTGGTGGCCGGAGCGGCGGTGGTCGGGGCGCTCAACGGTGTCATCGTCGAGTTCGGGCAGATCGACTCCTTCATCGCCACCCTCGGCACCGGCAGCATGATGTACGCCGTCACCGGCTGGGTCACCGACGGCGCCCGGATCGTCCCCGGCCCGGACGGCCTGCCCGCGTCCTTCACCGGCCTCTTCGACTCCCGGTTCCTCGGACTGCCGCTCCCCGCCTTCTACGTGCTGGCCGTCGCCGCCGCGCTGTGGGTGGTGCTGGAGCGGCTGCCGCTCGGCCGGTACCTGTACGTCATCGGCTCCAACCCGCGCGCCGCCGGGATCATCGGCATCCCCACCCGCCGGTACTCCGTGTACGCCTTCGCCGGATCGGGCCTGATCGTCGGCTTCGCGGGGGTCCTCCTCGCCGCGCAGCAGCAGACCGGCAACCCGAGCGTCGGGCTGGACTACCTGCTGCCCGCGTTCGTCGGCGCCCTGCTCGGCTCCACCACCATCAGGCCCGGCCGCGCCAACGCCCTCGGCACCCTCGTCGCCGTCGCCGTCCTCGCCATCGGCCTCGCCGGCATCGGCCAGCTCGGCGCCCGGTTCTGGGCCACGCCGCTGTTCAACGGCGCGACCCTGCTCATCGCCGTCGGCCTGGCCGGGTACTCCGCCCGTCGCCGGCTGCGTACCGGAGCCACCGCGACCGACCACCCGTAGACCGGAAACAGAACGCAGCGCACCCGCGTCAGGAGCACCGTGCACCCCAACCACAAGGCCACCCTCACCGCCGCAGCCCTGCTGACGGCGGCCGCCGCCCTCGTCGCCGGATGCGGGAGCGGCCCGTCGGCCGGCGGCGCGCCCTCGCCCTCGGGCTGCCCCGCCGCCCTCGCCGCGGCCCGGGCGGCCGTCCGGCGGGCGGAGAAGACCGACGCCACCTGGACCGGCCCGGCCGGCGGCCCCGCCGCGGTACCCGGCAAAACCCTCGTCTACGTCGCGCAGACCATGACCAACCCCGGCGTCGCGGGCGTCGCGCGGGGGATCGGCGAGGCCGCGAAGGCCATCGGCTGGAACGTCCGGGTGGTCGACGGCGGGGGCACTCCCGCCGGACTCCAGGCGGCGCTCAGCGATGCCATCGCCCTCAAGCCCTCGGGCATCGTCATCGGCGGCTTCGACCCCCGGCTGACCTCCCGCCAGGTGGCGCGGGCCCGGGCGGAACACATCCCGGTCATCGGCTGGCACGCGGTGGGCGCCCCCGGCCCCGACGAGGACGCCGGGCTCTTCACCAACGTCACCACGAAGGTCGAGGACGTGGCGAAGATCAGCGCCGACTGGATCATCTCCCGCTCCCAGGGCAATGCGGGAGTCGTCGTCTTCAGCGACGACTCGATCCCCTTCGCGAAGAACAAGTCGGAACTCATCAAGAAGCAGCTCGCGACCTGTTCCGGCGTACGGCTCCTGGCGTCCGAGAACATCCCGATCCCGGACGCCAGCAGCCGCACCCCCCAGGAGGTCTCCTCGCTGCTGTCCCGCTTCCAGGACCGCTGGACGGACTCCGTCGCCATCAACGACCTCTACTTCGCCGACGCCGCTCCGGCCCTGCGCGCGGCCGGCAAGCCGGGCTCCGGCCCGCCCTTCAACATCGGCGCGGGCGACGGCGATCCGTCCGCCTTCCAGCGCGTCAACAGCGGCCAGTACCAGGCCGCCACCGTCCCCGAGCCGCTGTCCCTGCAGGGCTGGCAGATCGTCGACGAGTTCAACCGCGCCTTCGCGGGCCGGCCCCCCAGCGGCTACGTCGCGCCGGTCCACATCTCCACCGCCGCAAACAGCCGCGGCGCCACCTCCTGGGACCCGCCCGGCTACCGCGAGGCGTACCGCGGGATCTGGGGCACCTGACGACCGGGGGCCACAGGCAGCGCGGATACCATCGCCGCATTCGGCGCAGGTGAGGGGCATGAAGGGCAGCGATGACGGATTCCAGGGGCCTCGTACTGATCGTCGAGGACGAGCGTCACATCGCCGACGTGCAGCGGCTCTACCTTGCGCGCGAGGGCTTCGGCGTGCACGTGGAGGCCGACGGGACCGCCGGGCTCGCGGCCGCCGAGCGGATGCGGCCGGTGGCGATCGTGCTGGACATCGGCCTGCCCGGCCTGGACGGCATCGCGTTCTGCCGTGCGCTGCGGGACGCCGGGGACTGGACGCCGGTCCTGCTGGTCACCGCGCGCGGGGAGGAGGCCGACCGGATCCTCGGCCTCGAACTGGGCGCCGACGACTACCTGACCAAGCCGTTCTCGCCGCGCGAGCTGGTGGCCCGGGTCAAGACCGTGCTGCGCAGGGCGGCGGGCCCGCCGGGCGGGGCGCCCGAGACCGTCGGCCGGCTCAGCCTGGACCCGGTCAGCCGCACCGTGCGCCGCGACGGCGCGCCGGTCGAGCTCACCACCACCGAGTTCAACCTGCTCGCGCACCTCGTGCGGCACATGGGGCAGGTCTTCACCCGCGAGCAGCTGCTCGCCCAGGTCTGGGGGTACGCGGGCTACCGCGACACCCGGATGGTCGACGTGTTCGTCTCGCAGCTGCGCGCCAAGCTCGGGGACGCGAGCCCCATCCGTACGGTCCGCGGCGTCGGCTACAGCGCGACGGCTCCCCGTACGTGAGGCCGTCCCGCCCCGCCGGCCGGGGCTCGCTCGCGCGCAACATCGTGGTGCTGACCACCGTGGTGGCGGCGCTGGCGGTGGCGCTGACCGGGCTGATCGCCTGGCAGACGGCCGCGCACGGAGCGGAGCAGCGGGAACGCGACCAGCTGACGCGGCAGGCCACGGTGCTCAGCCGCCTGCCCGTCCTGTCCGGGGCGCTGTTCAACGGCGCCCAGGCGCTGGGCGGGCCGAACGGCGTGGAGCTCGCCGTCATCGCCCCGGACGGGACGGTGAGCGGCACCGCCACCCCCGCCGTGGACCTGGTATCGAAGTCGGCCCTGCTGGCGGGACGAGCCGTCTCCACCACCGGCGTGCTGGGCGGACAGGAGGTGCTGCTGGTGGGTCAGCCGGGCGTACGCGGCGGCGCGGTCGTACTGACCGAGCCGTACGCGGTCGTCACCCACAACACGAACCAGATCCGCCGCAACGTGATCGCGCCGCTGATCGCCGGCATGCTCGGCGCGGCGCTGGCCGGGGCGCTGCTGGCCCGCCGCATCGCCCGTCCGCTGGTGAAGGCGGCGCAGGTCGCGCACCGGCTCGCCGACGGCGAACGCGGCGTGCGGGCCCCGGTGGACGGTCCGCGGGAGACCGAGGACATCGGGCGCGCCCTGAACGGCCTGGACGCGGCGCTGGCGCACAGCGAGAACCGGCAGCGGGAGTTCCTGCTGTCGGTCTCCCACGACCTGCGCACGCCGCTGACCGCCCTGCAGGGGTACGCCGAGGCGCTCGCGGACGGTCTGATCGAGGCGGACCGGGTGCCCGAGGTCGGGAGCATCCTGGCCGACGAGACGCGCCGCCTGGACCGGTTCCTCGCGGACCTGCTGGACCTGGCCCGGCTGGAGGCGGACGACTTCCGCCTCGACACGGCCCCGGCCGACCTCGGCGCGGTCCTCGCCGAGGCAGCGGCCTTCTGGTCCGGGCCCTGCGCGCGCGACGGCGTCGAGCTGCGGCTGGAGCGGCCCGGGCGGCCCGTCGTCGTCGCGACGGACGCCTTCCGCGTACGGCAGCTCCTCGACGGGCTGGTGCGCAACGCCCTGCGGGCCACGCCCCGGGGCGCGCCGCTGGTCCTCGCGGTCGACGCGGCCCCGGACGGCGGGGCCGCCCTGCAGGTCCGCGACGGCGGACCCGGAC
>NZ_JBHWBP010000295.1:0-9634 GCF_042735575.1 Streptomyces sp. NPDC059564
TGCATTCCGCCGGGCCCTCTTCGTACCGGTCGTACCGGTCGTCCCGTCTACTGCTCTTCGGTCACCGGGTTGTCGCCGCCCGAGGAGGGCGGCGTCGTCTTCGGCGGCGTCGTCGGCGGCTTGGTCGGCGGCGTCGTCGGCGGGAGCGTCGGGGGCTTCGACTCCGGCGGCGGGCTGCTCGCCGGGGCCGACGGGCTGGTGCTCTGCGTGTACTTGCTGCGGCTCGGCGTGGGCACGTACGTCTGCTCGTGCGAACTGTCCGAGTCGGAACTCGGCGGGTTCGACGGGGTGTCCGGCGTCGCGTTCGGGCTGCTCTGCGAGGTCCCCGGGGAGCTCTGGCTCGTGCCCGGCTTCTCGCTGCCGCCCCCACCGCTGTTGTTGACGGTCTTCACCGCGTACGCGACACCGCCGGCGATGGCGAGGACCGCGAGCAGCGCGAACACCCACATCTTCCAGCGGCCGCCGCCCCGGCGGTCGTCGTAGCCGTCGTACCCGCCGTGACCGCCGTGGCCGTTGCCCGGGCCGCCGTGACCGCCGCCGCCCGGGAAGGCGGTGCCGTCGTCGGGGTTCAGCGGGGGCACCATCGGCTGCTGGAACTGCGAGGTCGTGGCGTGCGCGTTGTACTGGGGGCGCGGGCCGCCGTTGCCGCCCGCCGGCATGGCCGTGGTGGACGCGCCGCCCGGCTGGCCGTGCGGGAGCGCCATGGTGACGGGGCCGGTGTTCCAGGTGCCGGTGTTCGCTCCCTGGTCCTGGAGCATCTGGAGCGCGTACTGGACGAGCCCGCGCATCTCCTCGGCGCTCTGGAAGCGGTCGTCCGGGTCCTTGGCCAGCGATCGCATGACCAGGCCGTCGAGTTCCTGCGGGATCGAGTGCCCCTCGGGCAGCTGCGAAGGCGGGATCGGCGCGTCCTGGACGTGCTGGTAGACCACCGACAGCGGGGTCTCCCCGGTGAAGGGGGGCCGCAGCGCGAGGAGTTCGTAGAGCAGGCAGCCGGTCGCGTACAGGTCGCTGCGGTGGTCGACGGCCTTGCCGAGGGCCTGTTCCGGCGACAGGTACTGCGGGGTGCCCATGACCATGCCGGTCTGGGTCATCGTCGACTGCGCGCCGTGCAGGGCACGTGCGATGCCGAAGTCCATCACCTTCACCGCGCCGGTGTGGGTGATGATGACGTTGGCGGGCTTGATGTCACGGTGCACGATGCCGTGCTGGTGCGAGTACGCGAGCGCTTCCAGCACGCCCGAGACGATGATGAGCGCCTGGTCGGGGCCGGGGGCCTCGGCGCTGATCAGCAGGTCCCGGATGGTGCGGCCCTCGACCAGCTCCATCACGATGTAGGGGACGACGTTCGGGCCGACCCGGTCCTCGCCCGAGTCGTACACGGCGACCACCGCGTGGTGGTTCAGTCCGGCGACCGACTGTGCCTCACGGGTGAAGCGGGCCTTGGACACCGGGTCCTCGGCGAGGTCGGCGCGCAGCAGCTTCACGGCCACGGTGCGGCCGAGGCGCACGTCCTCGGCGGCGAAGACCTCTGCCATGCCACCGCGACCGAGCCGGTGGGTGAGACGGTAACGTCCGTCGCCCACCAGGCCGCCGGCGCCCCAGTGCTCAGGACCGTCGCCCATCCCGGCGCCGTTTCCCTCGGGTTCGGGTGCCATCAGTCCTCGCCGTCGTCTCTCTCGTCCGCTCTAGCGGTGGGTCCTCATCGGGTGCTCCGATGAACGCTACAGCCTCGGAACCGGTCACCGTTCGGACACAGACGCCCTGTGGCGCCATGGTCACGGAACGGGCACCGGCTTGACGTGTGCTTGCCCTCCGGCAGACTGGGCGCGACATGCGCTCAGTACGACGCGTAGGGACACAGCCCGAGGGGAAGCAACAGTCATGAGCCAGGACGGCACGCAGGGCCGGTACGCAGGCGGCTCCCTGGCCGGTGGCCGTTACCAGCTAAGGGATTTGCTGGGCGAGGGGGGCATGGCCTCCGTCTATCTCGCGTACGACTCCGCGCTCGACCGGCAGGTCGCGATCAAGACCCTGCACAGCGAACTCGGACGCGAGGCGTCCTTCCGCGAGCGCTTCCGGCGCGAGGCGCAGGCTGTTGCGAAACTGTCGCACACCAATATCGTCTCGGTCTTCGATACGGGCGAAGGCGAGCTGGACGGCGCGGTCATGCCGTACATCGTCATGGAGTACGTGGAGGGGCAGCCGCTGGGCTCCGTCCTCGACGCGGACGTCCGCCAGTACGGGGCGATGCCGGCCGACAAGGCGCTGAAGGTCACCGCCGACGTGCTGGCCGCGCTGGAGACCAGCCACGAGATGGGTCTGGTCCACCGCGACATCAAGCCCGGCAACGTGATGATGACCAAGCGCGGCATCGTCAAGGTGATGGACTTCGGCATCGCGCGGGCCATGCAGTCGGGGGTCACCTCGATGACGCAGACCGGCATGGTCGTCGGCACCCCGCAGTACCTCTCGCCCGAGCAGGCGCTGGGGCGCGGCGTGGACGCCCGTTCCGACCTGTATTCGGTCGGCATCATGCTCTTCCAGCTGCTGACGGGCCGGATCCCGTTCGAGGCGGACTCCCCGCTGGCGATCGCGTACGCGCACGTCCAGGAGGAGCCGGTGGCTCCGTCGACCATCAACCGGGCGATCACCCCGGCGATGGACTCGCTGGTGGCGCGGGCCCTGAAGAAGAACCCGAACGAGCGTTTCCCGACGGCCGCGGCCATGCGGGACGAGATCACGCGGGTCTTGTCGGCCGGTCAGACCGGGGCGCCCGTCATCGTCCCGGGCGCCGCTCCGGGCGGCAGCGGCGCGGGCGTGAGCTCGGCCGTGTTCCCGCCGGTGGACTCCGGGTTCCAGGCGCCGCCGCCGCAGTCGCTGCAGCAGCCGTACCAGGCCCCGCAGACCCCGCCGCCGTCCCCGTACGCGCCGACGCCCGCGCCCGTGCAGCACGCGCAGGGCGGGTACGCGTACCCGCACACCCCGGCGCCGCAGCAGCAGTACGCCCCGCAGACCCCGCCGCCGTTCACCATCTCGCCCGCTCCGGCGCCGTCCCCGGCGGCCGCGGGCGGCGGCGGCAAGAAGAACACGCCGGTGGTGGTCGGGGCGATCGTGGTGGCCCTGCTGGCGATCGGCGGGCTCATCGCGGTGCTGAACATGGACGACGGCACCAAGGACGAGGCCGGGCCCGACGGGCCGGGCGCGTCGTCCTCCGCTTCCGCCCCCGCGGCGGGCCACAAGGGGCCGGACACCTCGCGCACGATCGAGCTGGAGAAGTGCAAGAGCCCCTCGAAGTCCTACAAGGACTCCACGAAGGTCGTGGCGCCGGACTTCCGCTACAAGAACCTCCGCTCGGTGAAGGAGTGCATCCAGGCCGCGGGCTGGAAGTTCACCCTCCAGGACCGTGACGAGGCGGTCTACGGCCAGGACACCGTCCTGGAGCAGCTGCCGGCGGCCGGCGCGGACGTCCCCAAGGAGGGGACGGAGTTCACCCTGGTCGTCTCGACGGGCGACCCGCAGTAGGACGTTTTCAAGGCGGCGGGGCGCCGCCGAAGGACTGACCGGCATCCCGGGCACACCCTCACGGGTGGCCCGGGATGCTGCTTTTGTCCCACTATGCAAATCTGAGGACGTCATTCTGATGCCTCGGCGTCCCGGCGTCCCGGCCGCACGGAAGGGGAGGGGCTCCCCGTGACTCGACGCCCCCGCGTGCCGCGGTGGACCGCCGGAGCCGTACTGGCCGCCGCCGCGCTGCTGGCCGCCGCGCCCGCGGGCGCGACCTCCGCCCGCGCCCCGGGCTCCGCCGCGCCGGCGAGCGTGGTCGCGGTGGCCGAAGTACCGGAAGAGGCGTACGAGGAGCTCGCCGGCAGTGCGGCCGGCGTCGGGCGGGAGCACCCCGGGCGGCCCGCCGGCGAGCCTCCCGCCGCCGATGCCGCCGCCGCCCCCCGGCCCGTGCGCCAGGCCCGTCCGCCCGCGCGCCCGCACCGGGACCCCGCCGACCCGCACCGGGACCCCGCCGGGCCGCGGGATCCCGCCGTCCCGCACCGGGATCCCGCCGACCCGCACCGGGATTCCGCGGCGCCGCACCGGGAGAGCCCCGCGCCGCACCGCTCGCCCACGGGCCCCGAGGCGAGCCACACCCCCGGGGTCAACGCGCTCGGTACGGAGCCCAACGAACGGGCCGCCGATCTTGCCGCCCACATGCTGCCGCTCGGCACCGGACTGGCCCTGATGGGGCTGGGGCTGGGCTTCATGGGCATGCGGCTGCGCCAGGGCCGCTAGCGGGTCCCGGCCCGCCGGGGGACGCCCCGGGGAGGCTTGCGAAGACGAGCATACTCGGTATACATACTCAGTATGTCGATCCGTCACGGGCTTCTCGCCCTGCTGGAACGGGGCCCTCGCTACGGCTCCCAGCTGCGTTCCGAATTCGAGTCCCGCACCGGCTCCACCTGGCCGCTCAACGTCGGGCAGGTGTACACGACCCTCGCCCGTCTGGAGCGGGACGGGCTCGTCGCCCCCGGCGGCGAGGACACCGCCGGGCACACCCTCTACGCCATCACCGACACCGGACGCGCCGAGCTCCACGAGTGGTACGAGCGCCCCGTCGACCGCACCAACCCGCCCCGCGACGAGCTGTCCATCAAGCTCGCCATGGCCGTGGGCGCCCCCGGCGTGGACATCCGCGCCGTCATCCAGTCCCAGCGGCACGCCACGATCCAGGCGATGCAGGACTACACCCGGCTCAAGGCGCAGGCGATCACCGCCATCGAGAGCGGCCGCGCCGACGAACGCGACGACCTGGCCTGGCTGCTGGTCCTGGAGCAGCTCATCTTCCAGACCGAGGCCGAGGCCCGCTGGCTCGACCACTCCGAGTCCCGGCTGGTCCGGCTCGCCGCCCGCGCCGCCACCGAACCCGCGGCGGCCGATCCGACCACCGGCCCCGCCACCGACCCCACCACCGTCCGGCCCCGTACCGCCCGCACGCGGCGGGGCTGAACCACCGTTCCAGGGGGGACCCCTCATGCCCGACCAGCACCGTCCACAGCCCGTACTCCAGCTCGACCGGCTCGTCCGCACGCACGGCAGCGGCGCCACCGAGGTACACGCCCTGCGCGGGATCGACCTGCGCGTCCACCCCGGCGAACTCGTCGCCGTCATGGGCCCGTCCGGCTCCGGCAAGTCCACGCTGCTCACCCTCGCGGGCGGCCTCGACACCCCCACCAGCGGCCACGTCCTGGTCGAGGGCGTCGACATCACCACCGCGAGCCGCAGGCAGCTGGCCTCCCTGCGGCGCCGCAGCATCGGCTACGTCTTCCAGGACTACAACCTGATCCCGGCCCTCACCGCCGCCGAGAACGTGGCCCTGCCCCTCGAACTCGACGGGACCTCCGCCCGCAAGGCCCGCGCCGCGGCCCACGCCGCCCTGGAGGAGATAAACCTGCGCCCGCTCGCCGACCGCTTCCCCGACGAGATGTCCGGCGGCCAGCAGCAGCGCGTCGCCATCGCCCGCGCCCTGGTGGGCGAGCGCCGCCTGGTCCTCGCCGACGAGCCCACCGGCGCCCTCGACTCCGAGACCGGCGAATCCGTCCTCGCCCTGCTGCGCTCCCGCTGCGACGCGGGCGCGGCCGGGATCCTGGTCACGCACGAACCCCGGTTCGCGGCCTGGGCCGACCGGGTCGTCTTCCTGCGCGACGGCAGCGTCGTCGACGAAACCCTGCGCAGCCGGGCCGACTCGCTGCTCTCCGGTCGGGCGGCCGGCCTGTGACCTCCCGGATCGGCTCCTGGTACCACCCCTGGGTCGCGGCCCTGCGCATCGCGCGCCGCGACGCCTGGCGGGCGAAGGGCCGCAGCGCCCTGGTCCTGTCGATGATCGCCCTGCCCATCGTCGGCGTGAGCGCCGCCGACCTCACCGTCCGCAGCGCCGCGCTCACCACCGAGCAGCGGCTGACCCGTCAGATCGGCGCCGCCGACGCCCGGTTCTCGGAAACCGGCCTGGACGGCCCGATCCTGCAGAACCCCGACGGGGAGCACTTCGCGCCCGTCGGCGGCTACGACAAGTACCGGCCCTCCAAGGAGAAGGAACAGCCGCTCAAGGCCGCGCTCCCCGCGGGCGCCAAGGTCGTGGAGGACAGCAAGGGCCACGCCAAGGTGCACACCACGCACGGGCTGCTCAGCACCGACCTGCGCGAGCTCGACGTGCACAACCCGCTGACCCGGGGCCTGATCACGCTCGACCGCGGACGGCTGCCCCAGGGACCCGGCGAGGTCATCGCCACCAACGCCTTCCTGGGGGCCTCCGGGCTGCACGTGGGCTCCGCGGCCACCCCGCGCGGCGCCGCGGCCCCGTACCGGATCGTGGGCGCGTACGAACTGCCCTCCTTCCTCAAGAACCCCGAACTGCTCGCCCTCCCCGGGACGCTGTTCACCCCGCTCGACCGGGACATGCGGGCCGCCGGAGGCTCCGGGATCAGCCCCAGCTCCTCGTACCTGGTCTCGGCCGGCGGCGGCGGTGGTTTCACGTGGAACATGGTCAAGGAGGCCAACACCAAGGGCGCGCTCGTACTCTCCCGCGCCGTGTCCCTGCGGCCGCCCGCCGACTCGGACGTGCCGCTGTTCAAGGAGCAGCCGAAGGAGCGGTTCGATCCGGTCACCGAGGGCGGCAAGGTCACCGAGAAGGCCGTGCTCGCCACCGTCGTGGGCCTCGCCATGCTGGAGATCTGCCTGCTCGCCGGACCCGCCTTCGCCGTCGGCGCCCGGCGCTCGCGCCGCCAGCTCGGTCTGGTCGGCGCCAACGGCGGCGACCGGCGGCACATCCGGGCCATCGTCCTGTCCGGCGGCCTGGTCATCGGCGCCGTCGCCGCCGTCGCCGGAACCGCGATCGGCGTGGCCCTCACCATCGGGCTGCGGCCCGTACTGGAGGACCAGCTCGGCATCCGCTTCGGCGGCTTCGTGGTCCGGCCGCTGGAACTCCTCGGCATCGCCCTGCTCGCCGTGCTGACCGGACTGCTGGCCGCCATCGCCCCCGCGATCACCTCCTCCCGGCAGACCGTGCTGGCCTCGCTCACCGGCCGCCGCGGCATCCGCCGCGCCAACCGGGTGCTGCCCGTCCTCGGCCTGCTCGCCGTGGCCGGCGGCGCCGCCATCGCCCTCTACGGCACCAACTACCGGGTCAGCCCCACCGTCGTCGCGGGCGGCAGCGCCATCGCCGAGCTGGGGGTCGTCGCCCTCACCCCGGTGCTGGTCGGCCTCTTCGGGCGGCTCGGACGCTGGCTGCCGCTGTCGCCCCGGCTCGCCCTGCGCGACGCCGTCCGCAACCGGGGGCGTACCGCGCCCGCCGTGGCCGCCGTACTGGCCGCCGTCGCGGGAACCGTCGCCGTGTCCACGTACCAGTACAGCCGCGACGTCCAGGCGCGGCACGAGTACACCGCCGAACTCCCCGCCGGCGCCGGCTACCTGGCCAGCCACGACGGCATGAGCCAGAAGGCGCTGCCGGCCCTGCGCGAGGCCCTGTCGAAGGACCTGCCGGTGAACGTACGGGCCGATGTGGACCGGTTCGTGGCAGGAAAGCCGAACTGCGCCCAGGGCGGCACGGATCCGGACTGCGGACGCGTCGAGGTCATCACCCCGAAGGAGCAGCGCTGCCCGCTCTACGAGGCAGAGCACGGTCCCGCCTCCTTCTCCATGGAGGACGCCAAGAAGCTGCGGCAGGACCCGCGCTGCGCGATCCGGGAGTTCGGCGTCCCGCTCTCCACGGTCGTCGCCGACGAGAAGCTGCTGTCCGTGCTGGCGGTCAGCGACCCCGGCTCCGTATCCGCCCTCAAGGCCGGCCAGGCCGTCTCCTTCGACCAGCGCAACGTGAAGGACGGCAAGGTCACCCTGCGGATCATCACCGACGAGGCCGCCGCCGAGGCGGCCGCCGCCCGGCACGCCGAACTGCCCGGCCAGGACAAGGTGCTCACCGTCCACCAGGCCCCCGCGACCGCCGACAGCTGGGGCGTCGTCCTCGTCGTCCCGCCCTCGGCCGCCCGGGCCGCCGGCATCGCCACCGCCCCGGCCGGCGCCTACTTCAGCCTCGACGGGAAGGCCACCACCGAGCAGAAGCAGCGGCTCGAAGGGGACATCGACCGGCTGGGCGCCGACGCCTACCTCAAGATCGAGGAGGGCTACCAGGAGCAGAGCACCCTGGGCGTGCTCGCGCTGAGCATCTTCGCGGGCCTCGTCACCATCGGCGCGGCCGGCATCGCGACCGGCCTGGCCCAGGCCGACTCCGAGGCCGACCTGAAGACGCTGGCCGCGGTCGGCGCGGCCCCGCGCGTGCGGCGCACGCTCAGCGGCTTCCAGTGCGGGGTGGTCGCCCTGATGGGCGTGGTCCTCGGCTCGGCGGCGGGCATCCTGCCGGCGGTCGGGCTGCGGCTCACCCAGGCACGCGAACAGGAACGGCTGGTCAAGCACGGCGTCGAGATGGGGTACGCCACCCTGAAGGACACCGAGCTCTACGTGCCGATCGCGGTGCCGTGGGACACGCTGGCCGGGCTCCTGGTCCTCGTCCCGCTCGGCGCGGCCCTGCTGGCGGCGCTGGTCACGAAGTCGAGCGGAGCGCTGGCCCGCCGCGCGGCGGGCTGATGTTGCGGCCCCCGTACAGGGTGGATCACGCCCGTACGGGGGCACACCGTGTGAGTACGCAGGTGTGCGAGACAATGACGGCATGGAGATGCCGAGGAGTGAACGGTCGCAGGACAGCCCCCCGCACGTCCTGATCGTGGGACAGGACGGGACGGCGGTCGGCGGCGCCGATGACGAGTCGCGCGAGGTTCCGGTGACGGAGATGGTCGAACAGCCCGCCAAGGTCATGCGGATCGGCAGCATGATCAAGCAACTCCTGGAAGAGGTACGCGCCGCGCCTCTCGACGAGGCGAGCCGGGTCCGGCTCAAGGACATCCACGCCGCCTCGGTGAAGGAGCTCGAGGACGGCCTCGCACCGGAGCTGGTCGAGGAACTGGAACGCCTGTCCCTCCCCTTCACGGAGGAGGCGATCCCGTCCGAGGCGGAACTGCGGATCGCGCAGGCGCAGTTGGTGGGCTGGCTGGAGGGTCTCTTCCACGGGATCCAGACGGCCCTGTTCGCGCAGCAGATGGCGGCGCGCGCCCAACTGGAACAGATGCGCCGAGCCCTTCCCCCGGGCGCGGGCTCCCACGAAGACGACGAAGAGGGCCCCCACGGCGCGATCCGCTCGGGCCCGTACCTGTAACTCCGAGGGCGGGGCTGGAACTGCCCGGTGGGGCTGGAGCGCTTACGGCACTCCAGCCCCACCGGCACATCCAGCCGCGCCTGCCCTTGAGGCGCCCCACCAGCCCCGCCAGCATTCGCCGCACCCTCCCACCCCCGCCACCTCCAGCACGGCCGGCCTTCGCCGCTCCCGCCCAGCCCTGCCACATCCAGCCCCACCGGCGTTCGCCGCACCCTCCCACCCCGCCACCTCCAGCCCCGCTGGCCTTCGCCGCACCCGCCGCCTCCAGCCTCGTCGGCGTTTGAGGCGCGGGGGTCCGGGGGCGGAGCCCCCGAAACGGGGTCCGGGGCGGAGCCCTGGCTGGGGGTCCCCCCGGACGGAGTCTGGGGGATGGGCGAAGGGTGGGGC
>NZ_JBHWBP010000296.1:0-9596 GCF_042735575.1 Streptomyces sp. NPDC059564
GACTACAACGGCTACCAGCCCGACCTGCTGGCCCAGCTGAAGACCGAGTGCGAGAAGCGGGGCGTCAAGTTCGGGCTCTACTACTCGATCCTGGACTGGAGCCACCCCTCCCAGACCATCAACCGGAACAACCTCTACTCCGACATGTCCTCGCAGACCGCCCGCACCGCCTACATCAACGACATGAAGGCCCAGCTGCAGGAACTGCTGGACCGCTACGACCCGGCCCTCCTGTGGTTCGACGGCGACTGGTGCGCCAACCCGGCCGGCCCCACGCTCACCGACTGGTGGACCAAGGCCGACGGCGAGGACCTCTACGGCTGGCTGGTGGCCCGCAAGCCCGGACTCGTCGTCAACGAACGCGTCAAGCGGGACCTCGGCCTGGGTGACTTCGCCTGCCCGGAGCAGACCGTGCCCGCCGCGCCGCTGGACCGGCCGTGGGAGACCTGCGCCACCATGAACGGCCAGTGGGGCTACACCGACTGGGCCGAGAACAGCTACCGGCCCGTGAAGGACATCGTCCAGGAGATGGTCACGGTCATCTCCCGGGACGGCAACTACCTGCTCAACATCGGCCCCAAGGGCGACGGCACCGTGACCGCCGGAGCGACGACGGTACTGGGCGGGCTCGCCTCCTGGATGGCGGTCCACGCCGACAGCATCCACGGCACCAGCGGCAGCCCCTTCGCCGCCGAGCCGTCCTGGGGCCGGATCACCAAGAAGAACGGCAAGCTCTTCGCCCACGTCTTCACGTGGCCGACGGGCGGCACCCTGCAGATCCCGGAGGTCCACAACACGATCAGCCGGGTCTACTTGATGAACAATCCCTCGGTCTCGCTCTCCTACACGGTCAGCGGCGGCCAGATCAACGTCAGCGTGCCGCCCACGGCGCCCAACGCGAACGACTCCGTGGTCTGCGTGGAGGTCAGCGGCATGCCGTCGGTCCTCGCCAATGGCGTCTACCGGCTGGTCAGCGCTCAGAGCGGCAAGGCCCTCGACAATGGCAACACCACCACGGACGGCGGCCAGGTCATCCAGTGGACCCCCAACGGAGGCGCTTCGCAGCAGTGGACGGTCACCGACCTGGGCCACGGCTACTACAAGCTGCTCTGCGTCCGCAGCGGCAAGGCCCTCGACGACAACGGCAGCACCTCTGACGGCGCGGTGATGGCGCAGCGCACCGACAGCGGCGGTCAGGGGCAGCAGTGGGCGGTCACCGCGCTGGGCGGGGGTGCGTTCCGGCTGGCCGGCCGGCACAGCGGAAAGGTGCTGGACAACGGCTACGCGAGCGGGGACGGAAACCCGGTCATCCAGTGGTCCGCCAACGGCGGCCCCGCGCAGAACTGGAACCTGATCAAGACCGGCTGAGGGCGACGGGGTGGCGTGCCGAGGGCACGCCACCCCGTCCCGTGCCCTGCTCACGGGGTACGACCTCAGGCGGAGAAGGCCACGCCCGCGAGCCGCACCGGGCCGCGCAGTCCGAGGCGGACCTCGTGCACACCGGCCGCCACGACGACCGGGGCGCTCACCGTCGCGTAGCCGTGGGGTCCGGCCGTACGCGGGGAAAGCGTGAGCACCGCCAGTACCGGACCGTCACCCAGCGAGAGTTCGACCGTACCCTCACCCGCGGCATCCACCGTTATCCCGGCGGCCCCCTCTCCGAAGTCACAGTCACGGAACACCAGCTCGCCCCGCCGGCCGGCCAGAGGGGCGACGGAGTCACCCGATGTCTTCGTGCGGTCCACGATCTCCGTGTCGCTCTGGTCGTCGAAGTCCACCGCGTCCAGGCCGCGCGCCATGACCGCGCGGGGGGCGGACGGCTCGCCGTCGAGGTCGACCGCCCGGGCCAGGCGGATGTCCTCGCTGGAGGCTCCGACGAGGATCTCGTAGGAGCCCGGTGCCACCCGCTGACGCCCCTGCGCCACGTCCCAGAACGCGAAGGCAGACATCGGCACCCGGAAGGCGACCTCCGTGACCTCGCCGGGCGCGAGCGCCACACGCCGGTGCGCGGCCAGTTCCCTGCGGGGCCGTGGCACCGACGGCTCCACGGCCCGGGTGTAGAGCTGGGCGACCTCGTCCGCGGCGACGTCACCGGTGTTGCCGACCGTGAAGGACACGTGCAGCGTCCCGTCGTCGACGCGGGTCGTGAGGCCTTCGTAGGAGAAGGACGCGTACGACAGGCCGTGCCCGAACGGGAAGAGAGGCGTGCCCTCGAAGTAGAGGTACGTCTGGCGGCCGCCGATCACGTCGTAGTCGAGGAGGTCGGGCAGGTCGCGGTCGTCGGCGTACCAGGTCTGCGGGAGGCGGCCGGCGGGGGAGACGTCGCCGGCCAGGATCCGGGCCAGGGCGGTGCCGGCGGCCTGGCCGCCGTGGGCCGTCCACAGCAGCGCCGGCACCTCCGCGTGGTCGACCGCGTACGGGTACGCCGACACCAGCGCCAGCACCATGTTCGGGTTGGCCGCGCGGGCCGCGCGCAGGAGCCGCTCCTGGTGGGCAGGGAGGGCCAGGGTCGTACGGTCCTCGGTCTCGCGTCCGTTGATGTGCGGATCGTTGCCGGCGACCACCAGGACCACGTCCGCCTGCGAGGCGACCTTGTCCACCGCGTCCTCGCCGCGTTCGACGACGACGACCTCGAAGGTCTCCCCGTTCCCGTCGGCAACCTTGAGGCCGTCGGCGGCGACAGAGAGGTGGTGACCCGTACCGATGTGCCGAAGAAGGTGCCCGTTCTCGTGTGGTTCCAGGCGGAACGTCTCCTGGACGACCCAGCCTCCGGGCTGGTCGGCGGAGGCTCGGACACGGCCGTCCCCGGCGACGGAGAGGTAGCGGCCGTCGGGGGCGCGCAGGGTCAGCACGCCCCCGCCCCCGCCCCAGTCGATGAGGGAGAACTCGGTGCCGGTCGCGCCGGTGGTGAGCGGGGGCAGGTCCGTCCGGCCCGCGAGCAGGGCCGGGTCGAGGGCGCCTTCGGCGCCGCGCACCTCGTCGTGGGCGTCCGCCCCGGGGACGTGCAGGAAGGTTCCTGCCGAGGTCTTCAGCAGGATCCGGTCCACGCCCTCCGCGAACTGCACGAGCTCCGATCCGAACCGCTCGTACAGGCCCGCCAGCGGCGTGCTGCGGTGCAGGAGCGTGCCGCTGTACCAGTCGAGCTTGCATTCGTCGGCGAGCGGGCCGACCACCGCGATCCGGGTGCCGGACGCGAGCGGCAGCAGGTCACCGCTGTTCTTGAGCAGCACGACGGCTTGCTCGGCCGCCTCCTGGGCGAGGGCCCGGTGGGCCGGCGTGTCGAATTCCGTGGTGAGCACGTGCGGGTCGTGCTCCGGGTCGAACTCGCCGAGGCGGAAGCGGACCGAGAGCTGGCGGCGGACCGCCGCGTCGATGTCCGACTCGGTCAGCAGGTCCTGCTCCAGGGCGCCGCGGACCCGTGCGGTGATCTTCGAGCTGTCGGTGCCGTGGTCGGTGAAGCTGTCGACGCCGGCCAGCAGGGCGGCGGCCGTCGCCTCCTCGTGGGTGTCGAAGTAGTGCTCGGAGTCCACCAGGTTGGAGGGGGCGCCCGCGTCCGAGCAGACCATCAGCTCCTCGTCGGTCCAGGTGCGCAGATGCTCGCGCAGATACGGCGAGACGTGGTTCGGGCGGCCGTTGACCAGGTTGTACGCCGGCATCACTCCGGCCACGGCGCCCGCCTCGACCGTCTCGCGGAAGGCGCGGAGGTCGTACTCGTGCAGGACGCGCGGGCGGACCGAGGAGGACGTGACGTCGCGGCCCGTCTCGTGGTTGTGGGCCAGCCAGTGCTTGAGGACGGGCGCGGTGCGCCAGTACGTCGGGTGCTCGCCGCGCAGGCCGTGCGTGTAGGCGGTGGCGATGGCCGAGGTGAGCTTCGGGTCCTCCGCGTAGCCCTCTTCGTTGCGGCCCCACAGAGGGTGGCGCAGCAGATTCACGGTCGGGGCCCAGACGTTCAGCCCCACGCGGTCGTCGCGGGCGCGCATCGCCCGGGCCTCCTTGGACACCGCCTCGCCGACCCGTCGTACGAGATCCGTGTTCCAGGTCGCGCCCAGGCCGACCGCCTGCGGGAAGACGGTGGCCGGACCCATCCAGGCCACGCCGTGCAGGGCCTCCTGGCCGGTGCGGAACGCGGCGACGCCGAGGCGCTCCACGGCGGGCGCGAACTGGTGCAGGAATCCGATCTTCTCGTCGAGGGCGAGCCGCGAAAGAAGGTCGTCGATGCGCTTCGCGAAAGGCAGCTGCGGATCGCGGAAGGGCGGTGCTGTGTGCGGCGGTTGTGCGGACACGTGGGATCCCCTTGAGGTGGAGCGGCAAGTTCGTTCGAAGCGCTTCGATGCTCATCAGCCGGCAGGGTAGGTGTCAAGAGATCGACATCCTCGCCTCAAGTCGGCTTATAGAGAGCGACTTTAGACCTCGGAGGAATCTTGGAAGCGACCCTTGTGCACCCCTCAGTGTTCACTTAACCTCACTGAAACATCGAAGCGCTTCGACTGTGTATCACGTCGTAGTGGTCGGATGTCCGCTTCAGCTCAGTCAGTTCCAGTCACGACACCGCAGCCGACGGCCCGCCGCCGGATGTCCAGGTGCGCCATGAAGGGTTGACGCAATGACGCCGAACGCCGCCCCCTCCGGACCGAGCCGGAGAACCTTCCTCGCCTCCACGGCGGTCGCCACCGCAGCGGTGGCCGGGGGCATGCCGCTGCTCACCGCCTGCGGCGGTTCGGACCGTGGTTCGGACAGCAGGCCGCCAGAGGGCGCCACGTCGGGCAAGTCCGCCGACAAGCTGCTGCCGACGCACGTCGCCAGCACGGTAGCCAAGCCGGACCTCCCGTCGAAGAACGGTTCGGCGGACGGCTACACCGCCAAGGTCGAGCTCGCGGCCCTCGCCACGTCGGTCCCGGACAAGCTCGGCACCGGCGCTCCCTTCACGATCATGTCCCCGCTCTGGGGCACCCCGCCGAAGTCCGGGTGCGCGTACTACAAGGCGGTCGACGCGGCGGCGGGCACCGAGGTCACCTGGCAGAACCAGGACGGCAACACGTACGGACAGAAGCTCGGCGCCGTCCTCGCCTCCAGCTCCATACCCGACATGGTGGTCGTGCCCGACTGGGAACTGGTCGGCAAGATGGCGAACGCGGTCAGCGCGAAGTTCATGGACCTCGGCCCCCACCTGTCGGGCGACAAGGTCAAGAAGTATCCGAACCTGGCCGCGATACCGTCCGACTCCTGGCGCATGGGGGTCATCGGCGGCGCGCTGCGCGGCATTCCGATGCCCGTCGCCCCCGCGAGCTTCATCGTGCCCTACTACCGCAAGGACCTCTTCGACAAGAAGGGCTACTCCGTACCCAAGTCGGCCGAGGAGTTCGTCGGTTGGGCCAAGGACGCCACCAGCGCCAAGGCCAAGGTGTACGCCTGCGGTGACATGAGCTGGGTCTCGGGGAGCATCTTCGGCGCCTGCCCCAGCTGGAACATCGATGACGACGGCAAGCTGAGGTACGGCATCGAGCGGCCCGAGTACCTCGAGGCCCTGGAGTGGACCCGCAAGCTTTTCGATGCCGGCGTGGTCCATCCCGACGACAGCGCGCGCTCCGGCGACGCGGGCCAGCGCTTCACCGCGGGAGAGATCCTGGTCTTCGCCAGCGACTTGTCCGGCTGGTACAACAAGACCGCCGAACAGGCCAGGGCCAACCCGGACTTCCGGATCGACGCCATGGACATCTTCGGCGCCGACGGCGGCAACCCGACGCTGTACGCGTCCTCGCCCGCCACCATCTGGTCGATGATCCGCAAGGGCGCCTCGAAGGAGACCGTGGAGAACGCGCTGGCCGCCGCCAACTTCGCGGCAGCGCCCTACGGCACCAAGGAGCGGATGCTCGTCGACTACGGCGTCGAGGGCACCCACTACACGGTCAAGGACGGCGTCCCCGTCAAGAACGACCAGGGCAACTCCGAGGTGATCAACGCCTGGACGATGCTGGCGGCCCCGGCCCCCTTCTTCGCCCACCCCGACTTCCCCGACGTCGCCCGCAAACAGGTCGAGTGGCAGCAGCGGATGGGGGCCTTCATGAAGAAGACCTCCACTTATGGCATGAAGATCGTCGAGCCGGCCGAGTACGCCAATCTCGCCAGCCAGCACGAGCAACTGCAGATCGACTACGTGCGGGGCAACAAGAAGATGTCCGACGTACAGGCCGCCATCTCCACCTGGAGGTCCTCCGGCGGCGACAAGCTGCGCGACTGGTACAAGGAACTCCTCGACAAGAACGGCAGCGGCAACTGATGTCCATCACGGCCGGGAGCCGGCCCGACGGGACCCGTGCCCCCGAGGCCGTCGAGGAGCCGACGGCCGCGGTCACCACCGTCGCGGCGAAGGCGCGGGCGCCGCGAGGGATGAGCAAGGCCGCCAAGGTTCCCTGGCGGATCCGGCTGCGCCGCGACCGCACGCTCATCCTGATGACCCTGCCCGTCATCGTCCTGCTGCTGCTCTTCAACTACGTCCCGCTGCTCGGTAACGTCGTCGCCTTCCAGGACTACGATCCGTACGTCTCGAGCAACGGCATCACGGCGATCTTCCACAGCCCCTGGGTCGGCGTGGAGCAGTTCGCGCGGACGTTCGACGACCCGCTGTTCTGGAGCGCCACGAAGAACACCATCGTCCTGTTCGTGCTCCAACTGGTGCTGTTCTTCCCGGTCCCCATCGCCCTCGCACTGGTCATCAACAGCGTGATCCGGCCCCGGGTGCGGGCCGTGGCGCAGGCGATCATGTATCTGCCGCACTTCTTCTCGTGGGTCCTCGTGGTCACCGTGTTCCAGCAGATCTTCGGCGGCGCGGGCATCATCGCGCAGACGCTGGCGGAGCACGGGTGGAGCGGCTTCGACCTGATGACCAACGCGGACCTCTTCAAGTACCTGGTCACCGCGCAGGCCGTGTGGAAGGACGCCGGCTGGGGGATCATCGTCTTCCTCGCGGCCCTGTCCGCCGTCAGCACCGATCTGTACGAGGCAGCCGCCATGGACGGTGCGGGGCGCTGGCGACGCATGTGGCACGTGACGCTGCCCGCGCTGCGCCCGGTGATCGCCCTGCTGCTGGTCCTCAGGGTGGGAGACGCGCTGAGCGTCGGCTTCGAGCAGTTCCTGCTCCAGCGGGGCGCGGTCGGCGCGGGAGCCAGCGAGGTCCTCGACACGTACGTGTGGAACATGGGCATCCAGAACGGGGACTTCAGCTACGCGGCCGCGGTCGGCCTGGCCAAGGGACTCATCGGAGTCTGTCTCGTCCTGGGCGCGAACAAGTTCGCGCACCTGCTGGGCGAGCAGGGGGTGTACAAGAAATGAGCCTCGACACGCAGCTCATCCGCAGTCTCAAGGCTCCCGCCCGCCCCACGTGGGAGGAGCCGCCGAGCAAGGCGGGACTCACCGCCAAGAGCGGCTTCCTCCTGCTCTGCTGCCTGGGGGTGCTCGGTCCGCTGTGGATCGTGATCGTCACCAGCCTCTCTCCCAAACCCGTGATCGACCGGGCCGGCGGCCTCGTCGTGATCCCCCAGGGCATCACCTTCGTCAACTACACCGAACTGCTCAGCGGTGGCCAGGTCAGCCGGGCGATCATGGTCTCGGTCGGGGTCACGCTCTTCGGCACGCTGTTCTCGATGACGGTATCGGTGCTGGCGGCCTACGGGCTGTCCCGGCCGGGGAGTCTGGGCCATCGGTTCTTCCTGATGACCATGCTGGCGACCATGTTCTTCGGGGCCGGGCTCATTCCGACGTACCTTCTGGTGCAGTCGCTGGGCCTCACCGACACCTATCTGTCGCTGGTCCTGCCGAGCGCGGTCAGTGTCTTCAACATCCTCGTCCTGCGGGCCTTCTTCATGGGGATCTCGCCCGAACTCACCGAGTCCGCCCGCATCGACGGGGCCAGCGACCTGCGCATCCTGCTGACCATCATCATGCCGCTGTCGCGTGCGGTGCTGGCCGTCATCTCGCTGTTCTACGCGGTCGGCTACTGGAGCTCCTGGTTCAACGCCTCCATCTACCTCACCGACCAGGAGATGCTGCCGCTGCAGAACGTGCTCATCCAACTGGTCCAGAAGAACACCGAGGCGCCGACCGGCCTCCAGCAGGCGGTGCGCACGGGACAACTCTCCGCGCTGGGGCTGCAGATGGCCGTCATGGTCCTCGCGCTGATCCCCGTCGCGGTTGCCTCCCCCTTCGTCCAGCGGCACTTCAAGAAGGGCATGCTCACCGGAGCCGTCAAGGGCTGATGCCCAGCTCGACCTTCCCCTTCGTAAAGACCGAGGTATGTCATGAGCACGTCTTACCTCAGGCCCGCCCTGAGTGACGCGACACGAGGCCGTCTGCTCTTCGGCGGCGACTACAACCCGGAGCAGTGGCCCGAGGAGACCTGGCACGAGGACGTCCGGCTGATGAAGGCGGCCGGGGTCAACTCGGTCACCCTCGGCGTCTTCTCCTGGTCGAAGCTGGAACCGGAGCCAGGCGCCCGGGAGTTCGGCTGGCTGGACACGTTGATGGACCTGATGCACGACAACGGCATCGGCGTCGTCCTCGCCACCCCCACTTCCTCGCCCCCGCCCTGGATGGGCCGGCTGCACCCCGACACCCTGCCCGTCACCGAGGACGGCCGCACCGAGTGGTGGGGCGGCCGGCAGCACTTCTCGCACTCCAGCGCCGCCTACCGGCGCTACGCCGCCGCCATCACCGAGGACCTCGCCGCCCGCTACGGCGGCCACCCGGCCCTGACGATGTGGCACATCAACAACGAGTACTGCACCTTCGACTACGGGGACGAGGCCGCGGCCGCCTTCCGCCGCTGGCTGCGCGACAAGTACGGCACCCTCGGTGCCCTCAACGAGGCCTGGGGCAGTGCCTTCTGGAGCCAGGGCTACGACACGTGGAACGGCATCCTGCCACCCCGCTCGCCCCACTACCTGCGCAACCCCACGCACGTACTGGACTTCCGGCGTTTCACCTCCGACATGCTCCTGGAGTGCTACGTCGCCGAGCGGGACATCGTCCGCCGCCACACCCCGCACCTGCCGGTCACCACGAACTTCACGTCGCTGGCCATCGGCCAGGACGCCTGGCGCTGGGCCGAGGAGGAGGACGTCGTCTCCATCGACGTCTACCCCGATCCGCGTGACCCGCTGGGCGCGCAGAGCGGCGCCCTCGTCCAGGACATGACCCGCTCCCAGGCGCGCGGGCCGTGGATGCTCATGGAGCAGGCCGCCGGGCCCGTCAACTGGCGGGGCGTGAACCACCCCAAGCCCCGGGGTCTCAACCGGCTCTGGTCCCTGCAGGCCGTGGCCCGGGGCGCCGACGCCGTCTGCTACTTCCAGTGGCGGCAGTCCCGGCAGGGCGCGGAGAAGTTCCACTCCGGCATGGTCAGCCATGCCGGGGAGGAGGGGCGGACCCACCAGGAGGTCAAGCAGCTCGGCGCGGAGCTGGAGCGGATCGCCTCCGAGGTGACCGGCCGGCACATCACCACGGACATCGCCGTCCTGCACGACTGGCACGCCTGGTGGGCCGGCGCCCAGGACGGCAGGCTTTCGAACCGGGTGGACTACCCGGACATCCTGAGCGCCTGGCAC